>VSNB01000367.1 GCA_009774055.1 Clostridiales bacterium | reverse complement strand
GGCCGAACAGCACCAGGAGAAACAGGCCCATTTCCAGTATCGGAAATTGATAGGGCACGATCTCACCGGCAAAGGATTGTCTGCTGACCTCCCGGCACACCACTACCGCAATCGGAAGTCCGATTAGAAGAACAGCCAAAGCGGCAAAGGCCGCATAGCAGAGCCCTTCGCAAATGTTCATCCGGCGCAGCTGCTTTCCGGTCAGGCCAATGGAGCGCAGGATGCTGTTCTCCCGCTTCCGGGACATCTGGTTAGAGAGAGTAGTGTTGATCAGATTGACGACGCCAAAGAGGAAGATCAGCCAGGAGAGCGCCTTCATACTGCCGAAAATCAGGCCGCTCTGCATTTTCTCATACTCGATATGGACCCCGATGGTATCCAGACCGAGATTGCTGCGGCTGGACAGAATTTCTTGAAGGCCGGCTTCCACACGCTCCGCTTTTTTCGGGTCACTGACAATGCTCCATGAGTAGTCAAAGCTTTCGATCTCAGGATGGAGTTCCCAACGCAGCCCGTCATTCAGCGGGTTGCCCGCGGCCATGACCTCCTCCTCTGGCTGCTCCGAGGACAGGTATATCTTATAGTCCCCATCCGGGAAGTACAGCCTTGCGGCCTGCTCCGGCGAGCGGGTCAGAACTACGGAGGACACGATCAAAAGCAGGATACCGCCCAGGCTGAGTGAGGCCGCGATGCTGGCCGCCTTTTTCCGGTCCCGCCGGAAGTTCGCAAGACCCATGGACACAGGGTTGAGCCTGATGCGTTTCTTCCGGCTGTGTATCCGTTCCTGTCCGGCGGAAAAGCGTACCGCCTCCAGCGGCGAAATGCCGGCGGCGATTTTCACCGGCCTGTGGATGGAGATGGACACCATGAATCAGCAGGCCAGGACGGTCAGGAGCACCGCCATCCCATAGTAGGCCCCGTGGAACCCCCTGGGGAACAGAAGCAGTCCGCCGAGAACGCCCAGCAGTACGCCCAGAGAAATCCCAACGCTGCCCGGCCGGCGGCTCTCCCTTTTGACAATGCGCCGGATCTGTTTGGACGTCGCCCCGATGGTGCGCAGCTGCCCATAGCTTTGGATTTTATCCTGGATGGAGATTCGGAAAATACTCTGGATAACCACATAGCCGCCAATCAGCACCAGGGCCGCGACGCCGCCGGTGGCGGCAAAGTCAATGGACTTGGAAGCATAGGCAAAATAGCTGCTGTTCATGCCCACATGGGGGAGGCCATACCGGGCGGCAATCTCCCGGCAGCAGGAGGTCATGACCTCCTGGCTCAGCTGTTCAGCGTTCTGGAAATGCACATAGGCGCGATACCCGGCAGGATCAAATCCGGCCCACTGGGTCAAGGCCGCCTTGGAAACGGCAATGGCGCAGACATTTACTTCCTTTTCACCCACATTTGACAGGATGCCGGTCACGATATAGTCGCCCTGAAAGCTCTCGGTGTCCAATCGAACCCTTTCACCGATTTTGGCATTGGAGCCATAGGCGGAGAGAAAATATTCGCTGACAGCGACCTCGTTCGCCCGTACCGGGAGTTCTCCCTTTACCAGCTCCATCTGGCTGCGGGCAATATGAATCATATCGCTGTCGCAGTACACATAGGAGGCGTTGTAACCCTGCTCCGAGTGCTCCTGCCCCAGCAGATAGTATTCACCCACCCGGGCAAGCTCCGGCAGGTCTTTCAGCGCCGCCACATCGGACGCCTCGACGCCGGTGAACACCGCCTCGTAAGTGTCGGCCACCTGATTGCGCTGGATCTGTGCCACGGAAACGGACAGAATTGCCGCAAAAGAGATTAGGAATGCCGCCAGGGCCACGGCGATTACCACCATCAGGTTCCGGCGTTTCTCGCTGGCAAGGCTCCGCCTTGCCAGCTTCTTCACAATAGTACCGGTGTCGTTCTCAAAGGGCCAGGTCATATTGAAAACCTTCTTCAGTCCACTGCCTTGATCCGCTCCACCAGAGAGAGCCTTCTGGTATAGCGAACCGCGCAGGCGGAGAATACCCCCTGCACCAGAAGCAGGGCGGCTCCGAACAGCAGCACCTGGAGCGCCGGGAAGTGATAGGTGAGGGTCCCGAACATGCCGATCCGGTCGAACGCCCGGCACACAGCCAGACTGCACGCCGTCCCCAGGGTCAGGGTGACCAGCAGCGTGATCCCCACATAGTACAGGCACTCGAAGGACAGCATGTTGGACAGCTGCCGGTCGCTCATGCCCACGGACTGGAACACGCCGAACTCCTGCTG
>VSNB01000366.1 GCA_009774055.1 Clostridiales bacterium | reverse complement strand
GAGGCGGCGGACAGCGTACTCGCCGGCGCGGGACGGCGGCGGGTCAGGGTGTGCACAGCGGGGCCCCTGGCAATGCTGGGGGCCTGCACGGTTCCCTTCCTGCGGCTGGGGGGGCAGTATCTGCTCTACCAGGGGGCGTCCCTGGTGTCCTCTGCGGCGGGGCCGGGAAAGCTGACGAAGCTGATCGCCATGCTGGGGGACGCCTTCGGACTGGTGCTGGCGATGACAGGAGCGGCGGCGATGCTGCTGCTGGTTTCCCTGATCTCGTCCATAACGGCGCTGTCGCCGGGCTAAAGGGGGAAGGAGGATATCTATGAGAGCGTGGCTTTTGGGCATCGTCCTGACCTCGCTGGCGGGAGGGCTGGCCCGGCAGCTGGCCCCCCAGGGGCGGGAGCAGGCCATGGTGCGTCTGGCGGCGGGCCTGCTGCTGGCGGCGGCCATTCTGCGGCCTCTGGCGGGGCAGCGGTGGGACGCGGAGGCGCTGCTGCCGGACATGCCGGACCTCCGGGCCGGCGAGCAGGCCGCCGCCTATCAGAAAAATCAGCAGGACACCCTTTCCGCTATCATAGCGGAGAAAACCCAGGCATATATATGGGACAAAGCGAACCAGCTGGGGCTTGCCTGCAGGGCGGAGGTGAGCGTAACGGCAGGGGAGGGCGGCATCCCCCTCCCGGACCGTGCGGTCATTTACGGACCCTACAGCGGGGAACTGGCGAGGTGCATCGAGGAGGAGGTGGGGATTCCCGCCGAAAAATTGATCTGGCTGGAGGACGAGGAATGGCAAGAGAGGAAGGAAAGCGAAAGCTGACAGCCCCCCTGGCGGCGCTGGCGAAATATAAGTACGCGCTGCTGGTGGCGGTCCTGGGCGCGCTGCTGCGGGTGGGGCCCACGGGAGAGAAGACGGCGGCGGCCGCCGCCGGTGAGCCGGCAGCCGTCTCCGGGACCGGACGGGAAGAGCTGGAGGAGATGGAGCGGGCCATGGAGGAAATCCTGGGAAAAATCAGCGGCGTGGGGAAGGTGGACGTAATGCTGTCCCTCCACAGCGGCGGCGAGCGTGTATTGGCTCAGGACAGCTCCCTGCGCTACAGCGGCAGCGTCCAGTCCCCGGACAGCTATGAGCGCTCCACCCAGCCCGTAACGGACGGAGGCGGCGTGGTGGTCACCAAGGAAACCTGCCCCCAGTACCGGGGCGCGCTGGTGGTCTGCGAGGGCGGGGGGGACGACGGCGTGCGGCTGCAGGTGGCGAAGGCGGTGTCCGCCCTGACGGGGCTGGGCAGCGACCGGATCGCCGTGGTCAAGTGGCAGGACGCGCCGACGGCCGGTTCTGCCGGTCAGCCGTCAATGAAATGATAACATGGAGGAAATGAAGCGATGAGGAACCAATGGAAGCGGAACGCCGTGGTGGCGACGGTGCTGCTGTTTGTCTGCGCGGCGGTGTATCTCAACTGGCGGTATGCCGGAAACGTAACCGGCGACGCGGCCCCGGCGGGGACCCAGACCCTGTCGGGAAGCCAGACGTCCGGCGGCGGTCAGGACGGCGGGACCGAAACGGAGGATGGAAAGGCGGGCGGCGGCTCCACCAAGGTTCTGGGCGACGCGGCCCTGGTGGGCGGCGTTCCCACCGCCCTGGAAAACAGCGGGGACGGCGGCACAGCCTCCGCCGGCAGCTACTTCGACACCGCCCGGCTCAGCCGCCAGCAGTCCCGGGACAACGCCCTGAGCCTGCTGCGGGAGGCATCCAGCCAGGAGAACGTGGAGCAGGGCGCGCTGGACGAGGCCAACCGGGCCATCCAGACCCTGGCGGGATACACGATGCTGGAGGGGCAGATTGAGAATCTGGTGATCGCCAAGGGGTATGCCGACTGTGTGGCCTTTATGGGGGAGAACAGCATCAGCGTGGTTGTCTCCGCCGCCGAGGACGGGCTCCAGACGGAGGACGTGGCGAAGATCACCGACATCGTGCTCAGCGAGACAAACTATACCGCCGACCAGCTTACGATTATGGAGGCGGAGTAAAAACAAAGGGCGGTCCTGTGGTGACACGGGGCCGCCTTTTTCCTGCTGCGCCGCCGGTTGCAAGGGTTCTCATCCCCCCGGCCGCTCTCCGGAAACTTCTCACGGAAAACCCTTGCGGCAGCCGCCTTCCTATGATAAAATAGGCAGGACATATCAAAAATTCCTTCTTTTTTGGCATACTATAGCAACAATCAAAAATAAAGCCAAAAGTTGACAGCGGTGGTATAACAGAGGCAGGAGATGATGGTATGCTAC
>VSNB01000365.1 GCA_009774055.1 Clostridiales bacterium | reverse complement strand
TCCACCATGATGTTATTGTTGTTGGTGCTGATCAGGCCGTTGCCCCGTTCAAAGTGGGTGACCTCCATGATCTCCGCATCGGAGAGGTGGAGGGCGCTCTGCACGCGCATGGCCTCGTCATCCTCCAGGTTCAGGATGATCTTGGTCTTGGAGTTGTTGATGATGCCTTTCCCAAACCGTCCTTCATCCAGGTTAAAGAAGTCATTCAGGTCCTGGCTGGCACAGACGGCGGAACCCCCGTACCCTCGGATGGTCTTGAAGATCTCCAGTACAAAGTCGCCGGCAAGACGTGTGCCTGTGGCGCCGGCTCCGGATAAGAGCTGCCAGCATTCGTCAATGAAGATGGTCTTTTCCTCGGTACGGTCCTCCTTGGCCCGGTCCCAGACAAAATCCAGTGCTACGAACATCCCCACGGTCAGCAGGTCCCCGGTCAGGGAAGAGATATCCAGAACGGTATATCGGTTGTCCAGGGACACGTTGGTCTGCTGGTTGAAGGTGCTGGCGGAGCCGTTCACCAGGCGGTTCAGGATATTTGCCAGCCGTTTTGTGGCAGCCGATTTCTTCAGTATTCCATAAAGGTCGCCCAGTACCGGCATCTCCCGGTATCGTGCCGGGTCTTTGGGGTCTGCCAGGGATGCGTTGTCATGGGTGATGCCTTTCTTGTTGTAGGTGTGGATCAGGGCCTCGTCCAGAAGCTGGCGCTCTTCATGGTTCATGTCCGGGATCAGCAGGCTGAAAAAGATATGGAGCCGCTGGATCTTCTCCGCCAGTTCCGATAACTGGATGCCGGGGCCGTCCAGCAGTTCGTTCACGGTGCGGTCCACCTGCCGGATCTCCATCACATTGATACAGTGGGGGCTTGCCGGGGAGACCTGGATGAACTCGCCGCCCACATTGGCACAGGCCCGGTGGAACTCATGCCCCTTTAACGGGGCAATGATGAAAATGGGGATTCCTTTGCGCCGCATCCGCAGGGCCATGAGCTGCATGGTGAAGGTCTTGCCCGCGCCGGAAGTGCCCAGGATCGCCATGTTTGCGTTTTTATAGACGGCGGAATTAAAGATATCCACAATGATCAGGGAGCTGTTGTACTTATTTACACCTAAAAGGATGCCGTTGTCATCGCACATCTCATAGCTGGTAAAGGGGTAGCAGCTTGCGGCGCCCCCGGTCAGGAGGTTGCGCCTGCTGCGCTCATACAGCCCTTTTTCCACGGATACCAGGGGCAGGGCGGTCAGGAACGCCTGCTCTTCCCGGAAGTGGCAGGTGGATACCCGCATGTCCTGGGAGAGCAGGAGCTTTTTCATCTCGCTGACCTTCCACTCCAGGTCTTCCTCATTGGGGGCTGTAACCGTGACCAGCAGGTTCATAAAGTAAAAATCTTCATTGTTGGCAAGCCCTTCCTTCAGGAAATAGCCGCTGCGGATGGCGCTGTCGATATCGTCAAAGTCCGTGTTGGTATCGCTGGCGTCCTTGATCCGGGAGCGGTTGATGCGCAGCTGCTGGCCCACCTTCTGGATGATGCGCTCCTTGGGCTGTCGGGAGAGGAACATGTCCAGGTCGATCCCGTCACCGGCATTGACCATCAGGCTGAGCCAGCCGGCCGGCACATGGGTCTTATAGCCGTCCGAGGGGATCAGCAGGTAGGCGTAATAAAGCCCGTCAATGCAGATGTACCGCCCGTGGGTAAAGTCAATGCTTCTGGGCGCAATAAATTCCCCGGCAGGGATATGGTCAATGTCAGATTCCCTTCCGTCTGCCAGGTACTGTGCCACCACTTCTTTTGCCCGGACGGGGAGGGGATTTGCGGCGCTCTCATTCCGGCACAGGAGGTTATAGAGCACATCTATGGTGAACTCGTCCTCGTTGTCCGGCAGCACCACTTCATTCCCGCACTGACGCAGGTAATTAGAGGCCGTGTGGACGGCGGACTGCAGGGAGCCGATGGCCTCCCCTTCCTCGTCCGTGCGCCTTGCGCCATTCCAGGGCTCGTATTCAAAGACCAGGAAGAAACGGCGCGTGACAGCCTCGCGGGAACAGATCTGCTGGATGAACTGCAGGTAATCCTCCTGCATGAGCCGGCACTGTTCGTTGGTCTCCTGGGCCATCTCCCGGCGCACCGTCTCCATGTGGCGCCCGATATCCGCGCGGCGTGTCAGCACCTTGAACTGGAGCTTTACCGGGCTTATCTTTAAATAGGAAACAAAGGAATAGATGATGCTCCTCTGTTCCCTGGCGCTGCGGAGCAGGAAGTTGATGGGGATCACCTCCACCACCTTCACATACCGGTGGTC
>VSNB01000364.1 GCA_009774055.1 Clostridiales bacterium | reverse complement strand
ATCCACCTTCCTTACTCTCATTATTTTACTCCTTTTCCGTGAGTTGGAGGTGTCTACTTTTTTTGTACCACATCAAAGCGGCAGGCAGTACCTGTCGCAAAAAAGTATGGGAATAAAATCTTAGTTGGGCGGAACGACCGTATAGCCAAGTCTTTGCAGCTCGTTCACCATGCGGTGTGCTCGTTTGCGTTCGCAGCGTTTTCGCCGCTGTTCAAAACAATCCTCATTGTAGGGCCGTCCAGTTTTAAGCATTGAGTAAATCAGAGTCAGCAGCTTACGAGCTAAAGCAATCGTGGCACGTTTTGATCCTTTACGCTGCTTAATACGCCAGTACCAGCCAGAAAGATATAAAGTACGCTTACCGGAGATGACCCAGCTGATTTCACAGAGCATACTCTTCAAATAAGGATTTCCCTTGTTGATATGAGCGCTCTTGCGTTTTCCCGCACTTTCATTATTGCCGGGACTCAGCCCCGCCCAAGAACAACTATGCTGCGAATCTGAAAAACTGCTCATAAAGCTGCCTTTTAGTAGTCCGGCCCGAAGCAGCGTGGCGATCCATTGCGCGTCCCGCATATCTGTCTTGCGCCCAGGCACATTCTTCATGTGTCTGGCATTGACCACCAAAATATTGATCTTCCCTTCGAAGCATGGTTCCAACATTTCATAAATTGGCTGCCAGTAGATTCCCGTGCTTTCCATGGCGATATGGTGGCATCCCGCCTCCAGCACCCAATCCCGCAGTTTCTTCATTTCCGGAACCAATGTGCTGAAAGAACGAATCTCAATTTCCGGGTCGGTGCCCAGTTCTCCCTTTGCAAGGCAGGCAACGATGATGTCTCGATGGACATCCAATCCCATGGCACAAGTTAAGATATCTTGCATAGCGCTCCCTCCTGTAAATGATGCAGGTTGGGAATTGCCCGGGTGGGTATCCGAACTTTGCTACTCGTGCTCTTCACCTTTCGGCGATGCTACATACTGCTGTTCTCTTGGGCAATTCGTCCACGTTGAAAAACGGGGTGTTTATCCACCAAGGTGCAACCGGACTTCACCTGCTGCTCTTAGTGTACCAGATTCTACCCCGCCGCGCACCTGCCTTATTTTCATTCCCAACTGTGATGGCCTTTCATGAGGCGTTGTAAATTGATTTCCGTGCTATAGTAATGACTGCCCTTGACAAACAGCAGGGGATATGATACAAATAGGATACTCACGAGGGAGTAGTGGCGGGATTTTCCGCGGCAAGTCAACATACTGGCCCTGCGGGCCTGGCTTGCCTTAATGAACGAGACTCATGTACGGCGCATAGCTGTGCGTGGGAGGTTTTGGTCAGGCATGGCGGTGCCTGACCGTTTTTTTGCCGGCGGAGGCCGGCGGAAGAAAAAACAGATGGAGGACATTCAAATGGGATTCGCGGAGCTTTTTCTGATTGGCGTGGGACTGAGCATGGACGCCTTTGCGGCGGCTATATGCAAGGGGCTGGCTATGCCCAAAATGCGCTGGAACCGGGGGGTGGTAGTCGCGCTGTTTTTCGGCGGCTTCCAGGCGCTGATGCCGCTTTTGGGCTGGGCTTTGGGGCGGCAGTTTGAGCAGTACATCACCAGCGTCGACCATTGGATCGCCTTCCTGCTGCTTGGTTGGATCGGCGGCAAGATGATCTGGGATGCCCTCCACGGCGGCGGGGAGGAGATGCCGGCGCAGGACGCGTTGGATGTAAAGGAGCTTTTCGTGTTGGCGGTGGCCACCAGTATTGACGCGCTGGCGGTGGGGATCACCTTCGCCTTCCTGCAGGTGGACATTCTTCCGGCGGTCGCGCTGATCGGGTGCACTACCTTCGCCATTGCCCTGGCGGGCGTGTGGATTGGGCAGCGGTTCGGCAGCCGGTTTAAGGACCGGGCCGCTTTAGCTGGCGGGATGATTCTGTGCCTGATCGGGCTGAAAATCCTGCTGGAGCATTTGGGAATGCTGGGGTGAGGCGGGGCTTATCCATACATAACAGGTATCTCTTTGGGCTCGCTGTCGCCTGATTATAAGCGGATGGCGTATATATCTCCCCCAAATTATTTTCAAATAAATGCTACCACATCCACCTGAACCTTTTCTCCAAGATGAGTCATCTGCTGGTAAGGCTTTGGGGTGTAAGTCTTTTTCTCCTTCTCCTGCGGGAATATCCCCAGCATGCGCATAACTCGAAATAAGCTCTCAGGCCGGCGGGTATAGCCATGCTGTTTCAGATGATCTTGTCAATATCAGTTGACACATTCAACTCAAAGATTTGCGGAACTTATGCGGCAGCATCCAGGGCCGCAA
>VSNB01000363.1 GCA_009774055.1 Clostridiales bacterium | reverse complement strand
CAGTAGGACCCCGCCCCCGCCACGGGCCCGCCCTCATACAGCGCAACAACGCCCACACCCCGCCGGCAGCAGTCGGCGGGGCTGTCGAAGGCGGCGCAGAAGTCCCTGGACCACTCCTCCGAGAGCAGGATGGGGACCATCGCCTCGTCGATGAGCCGCAGCGCGTATCCCTCCGGCAGGGCGGCGGCAAACCCCTCCAGCCGCGCCCGGTCGAATATTCCCGGCTCCTTTTTGATGGCATACCGGAGCTCCTTCACGGCCCGCTCTCCGAAAAACGCCTCGATCACCGGCTCCCAGTCCGGAGTCCGGGGGATCAGGATGGGACCCGGGGCCTGCTCCAGCAGCGTCTGGTCGGGCTTCCCGGCCAGGAAGGTGAAATCCTGGCTGACGATCATACCGGCGCAGCCGTCCCGGCTGACCGTCCCCCGTCCCATGATGCCCTGGAGGCAGGACCAGACCATCGTCTCCTCCCAGCCCTCGAACAGGGCGGTCAGCCGCTTCCCGTCCATCATTGCGCCTCCCTCAAAAACGCCTCCCTGCCGTACAGCAGGTTCACCGCCTCCAGCAGGGCGTTGGCGGTCATCCGCTCCGGCAAACCCAGCTTTTTCAGCAAAGCCGCCCGCTTCGCCCCGCTGTCCGGGCCGCCGGTGAGGCCCAGCTGGTAAAAGTCCGCCTTGGTCACCGGGCGGCGTTCCTCCTCCGAAGCCCCGCCGTCTTCAAAGACGGCCCCCGCCCGTTCCAGGGCCTCCAGCAGCACCTGGGGCGGCATGCCCTCCACCCCCAGCTTGCCCTCTTTTCCGGGCGCGGCCTTCCGCCGCTCCTTGCCGTATACGTCAGGGATGTACGCTTGCTTCAGCCGGCTTTTGGGAATGGCCCCCTTGAGGAAATTCCGGATGACGAACCCCGCCCCGTCGCTGTCGGTGAGGAGGATGAGCCCCCGCTCCTCCGCCATGCGGCGCAGCAAAGCCAGCCGCTCCTTGTCGCTGAACACGCCGAAGCCACGGGTTTCCACCACCACGGCATCCACCACCTGCTTCAGCGCGTTCTTGTCGTAGCGTCCCTCCACCACGATGACCTCCCGTACCTTTCTCATAAAGCGCCTTTCCTACCTCCGTTATCGCTCTGTCCGCCTGTGCTCAGTCCCGCTGGGCCAGCTCCATCAGCAGCAGCTTCAGCTCGTCCGCCCCATCCACGCCGCTGACGCTCTTAATCCGCAGGTCCACCTCATAGCACCGCCTCACCCCGCGGGCGCACCAGCTCCGGCTGACCCGCCGGGCGTTGTCCAGCAGCAGCTTGGCGGGGTAATCCGAGCGCATGTTCCACCGCTCCATCAGCCAGAACTTGTCCCGCCCCGTATCCAGGGCGATGCGGGCGGTATGGAGCTTCCTGAGCTCCTTCCCGATGAGGGCCAGGAGCATAAAGGGCTCCTCCTGCAGCTTGAGCAGCGCCCCCAGAACCTCCGAGGCCCGGTCGAAGTCCCCCTTGGAAATGGCGTTGGTGATTTCGAACACCTGGGCCTCCAGCACCGGCGCGGCCACCGCGTCCACGTCGGCTTTGGTGACCCGCTCGTTCTTGGCGTAGGCCGCGATTTTCCCGATCTCCGGAATCAGGCCGTTCATGAGGCTGCCGCAGGTAAAAAGCAGATGCTCCGCCGTAGGGACGTCGATGGTGTGGCCGGCGGCCTTGAACCGGCGGGCCACCCACTTCAAAATCTCGTTCTGGCTCTGTTCCTGGAACTTCACCGTCTGGGCGTAGGCCTCCAGGGCGGCGTACAGCTTCTTATAGGTCTTGCTGGGCTTGTACTCGATCTGGTCGTAGACGATCACCAGACAGCAGTAGGGGGGAAAATCCTCCAGCAGGGCGATGAAGCCCGTCCGCTGCTCCTCGCTGAGCTTGCAGAGGTCCCAGTCCACCACCTGCACCATGGTCCGCTGGGCCATCATAGGCATGGCCTCCACGGTTTCCGTCAGGGCCTGGACTGTCAGCCCCTTGCCCTCCAGCTTGTGGAAGTTGAAATTCTCGAAGCCGGCCACCAGGCTGTTTTTCATTTCCGAGAGGTAGTACTCCCGCAGGTAGCTCTCCTCGCCGTGAAAGAGGTACACCGTCCCCAGACTGCCGGAGGAGAGCGCCTCCTTCAGTTGTCCCAGGCCACCGTCCCCGGCGGCTTTGCGTTTGACTGCCATATCCGTTCCTCCCCGCAGCGTTCCGTTTCTGAGATTATACCAAAATCCGGCGGCAGGCGCAAGGGGGAAGCTTTTCTCCACACGGAAATCAATTTTGCCCCCAAAGCGGAAAAGTGGTAGAATGGGGACATGAAAAGCATAAAGGAGTACTTCGAGG
>VSNB01000362.1 GCA_009774055.1 Clostridiales bacterium | reverse complement strand
CGCGTGGCAGTCCGACCCGCACGTCTGGCCGATACCACCGCAGCGGCCGGTTTCATATAGAAGCTGTTTTGCCCGGAGTGCAGGTCAGCAAAAAACGCCCGGCCCATAAATGCGGTCAATGCTCCGGTGGCTCCGGCATAGTGGACCGGAGAGCCAAAGAGGAAGCCGTCATAGTCCCCGGCAACCGCCAGGAAATCATTGACACGATGGCTATGTGAAAGACCCGAATGACAAACACGCCTTGTTAGTTGATCCCGAGGCCGCCGAAGTGGTAAAAAGTATTTTTGCTTTGTTCCTGTCCGGCATGAACAAGCGGGGAATCACCTATTACTTGAACGACCACGGGACGCTTTGTCCCACAGCTTATAAGCAACAGCAAGGGCTCAAGTATAACGCCCCCAACGCCCAGGGCAATCCTATGTGGAGCACAATCACCATAGACACGATCTTAAAAAACCGTGTTTATGTGGGGGATATGGTACAAGGCCGCCAGCGGGTGAAAAGCTATAAAATCCACATTCAAGAAAAGGTGCCGGAGGAAGAATGGTTTATCGTGGAGAATACCCATGAGGCCATCATAGACCGGGAAACCTTTGCAAAAGTGCAGAGCCTGCTCAAACGGGATACCCGCACCGCTCCAAAAGCTAAACAGCTTTACCTGTTCAGTGGTTTTCTGAAATGTGCCGATTGTGGCCGGGCGATGTCCCGGATCGCATCCAAAGGGATTTATGTATATTATCAATGCGGGACTTATAAAAGCCTGTCAGAAAAGGCTTGCACCATGCACTCGATTAAAAGTGATCGTCTTGAGGCTGGAGTGTTGTTTGCGATCCAGCAACAGGTGCATCTGGTACTTACTTATTCCGAGTTTGTTGCCCGTATCAACTCCGCCCCTCTGAAAAAGAGCAAGTCAAAGCGGCTGGAAGATACCATCGCCGCAAAAGAAAAAGAGCTTGCTAAAATCATGCGATACAAGCAGGCCCTTTATCAAGACTGGAAAGACGGAGAAATTACCCGCAACGATTACCGGCACATGAGCGAGGACTATGAACAGCAAATTGAGGCTCTCACACGCATTATGCAAACGCTGACGGCAGAACAGGAACAACTGGAAAATGGCGTGGATGCGGAAAGCCCATGCCTGACCGCATTTCTCAAATATCGGAACATTGACAAGCTGACACGGGAAATTTTAGGCGAGCTGATCGACCACATTAAGATTTACGAGGGCGGCGGTATCAGCGTGAAATTTAAGTACACTGACGAGTTCTGCCGTATAGCGGAATATATCAAGCTCAATTCCCCAATGGTTGAGGGGGCCGCTGGCTGACCCCCTAACCAAAAACAATTCCGTTTGCTTGTTTTCCTAATATATAACGCCCATATGTGAACATATCCTAGAACATATCGCCTTAAAACCTGTTTAATGCCCGTCCCAAATGACCGTATAGTGGCATACCATTTCTCTCTTATTTCGCCTGCAAACCTTCTGCCCGTGGGCTTTCCAGAGTTCCTTTCCTTTTGCTTCCCCCGTTAAAGAAATACTACACCCAGACTGTCGACCAGGACGATCTGATTTCTATTGGAACGATTGGCCTGATTAAAGGAATATCCAGCTATAAGCCGGAAAAGAACGTCCGGCTGGCTACTTATGCCGCCCGATGCATTGAGAATGAGATTCTCATGTTCTTCCGCAGCCAAAAAAAGTTACAGGGAGAGGTTTCCCTGTCCGAGACGTTGGAGACTGATAAAGACGGCAACAACTTGTTTTTGATGGACGTGGTTGGTGTGGAGGATACGATGCTGGATGACCTGGATACCCGCGAGAGCCATATCCGGGTACGCCAGCTGGTGGACCAATGCCTGACCGAGCGGGAGGCGGACATCATTCGTCAGCGTTATGGCCTGGGCGGAAAAATGCCGCGCACCCAGCGGGAACTAGCAGAGAAGTACGGGATCTCTCGCAGCTATGTATCCCGCATCGAAAAGCGCGCCTTGGGCAAGCTGGAAGAAGCCCTGGAGCGGGGTATCTAGTCATGTTCTGTTTCTACCGCTGCCCTGCGTCCCGGGGCATTCAGCTCATTCATGCGAGAAACAAATTCATGTTTCATACAGGTTTTCTCAGAGGCATTCATAGCGTCTGTTTGATTCATGTAGGAGTCTCCTTCCTTTTGTTCTTACGACTAGAGCGGCCTAGGTCGAGCCAGTGGGGATGGCCCGGACCACTCTCTGCTGCTGTTATCCTCCGGGATCTGGAAGGTGTCATTGTTCTAAGAGCCTGTTTAAAAACTTTTGACAAGAACGACCTCCAGGTAGATAATAAGGAAAAACAGGCAGGAGCTGAG
>VSNB01000361.1 GCA_009774055.1 Clostridiales bacterium | reverse complement strand
AAGAACAACATCCTGGTCCAGTCCGCCCAGGCCATGCTGGCCCAGGCCAACCAGGTGCCCCAGGGCGTTCTCCAGCTGCTGGGCTAATTCCTCGCAGGCGGAAACGCCATTGTATACGCATAAGTCAAGGGGGCCGGGTATTCGCCCGGCCCCCCGCATTCCTCCCCCATGCCGCTGAAAATTTGCTGGCATGGGGGAGTTTGTCTTGACAACGCTCTCGTTCTCTTTCATAATGAAGCCATCCCCCAATCCATCACAACGGCAGGAAGGATGCAGTATGTCGAACCTATTTGGACATTTCAGAACCATCACCGCCCACAAGCTGCGGGTCATGAAATACTGTTTCAAGGCCGGCCTGTACCGGCAGGGCCTGCTCCACGACATGAGCAAATACGCCCCCATCGAGTTCCTCGCAGGCGTCAGGTACTACCAGGGGACCCGCAGCCCCAACGAGATCGAACGGCTGGAGAAGGGCTATTCCGCCGCCTGGCTCCACCACAAGGGGCGGAACCGGCACCATCTTGAATACTGGATCGACTACGCGCCGGAGCTGGGCTATCAAATGGGGGGCATGGAGATTCCGGTCAACTACGTGGTGGAAATGTTCTGCGACCGCATCGCCGCCTGCCAGATCTATCAGAAGGAAAAATACACCGACGCCTCCCCCTGGGAGTACTACGCCAAGAGCCTGGACCACTACATTATCCACCCCAGGACCCAGGCGTTACTGGAGAAAATGCTCCTTATGCTCCGGGACGAGGGGGAGGAGCGAACTATCGCCTATATCCGCCGGGAGATTCTGAAAAATGGCTGACACGATATCATATGGCGCGAAAAAGCGGGGGCATGGCCCCCGCTTTTTCCGCGATTTTTACCAGATTGCCGTAGCGAAGTAGTCTTCCGGCGTTTCCGCGCGGCGGATGAGCTTTACGGAGCCGTCCTCCCGCAGCAGCAGCTCCGCCGAGCGAAGCTTGCCGTTGTAGTTGTAGCCCATGGCGTGGCCGTGGGCCCCGGTGTCGTGGATGACCAGCAGGTCCCCTCGCTGGAGCTCCGGCAGCATCCGGTCGATGGCGAACTTGTCGCAGTTCTCGCACAGGGACCCGGTGACGTCCATCCGCTGCGTACAGGGGGCGTCCTCCTTCCCGGCCACGGTGATGTGGTGGTAGGAGCCGTAGACCGCAGGCCGCATCAGGTCAGCGGCGCAGGCGTCCACGCCCGCGTACTCCTTATAAATATGCTTGAAGTGGAGGACCTTGGTCACCAGACAGCCGTAGGGGGCCGTCATAAACCGCCCCAGCTCGCTGCACAGCTCCACGTCCCCCATGCCGGCGGGAATCAGGATCTCCTGGAAGTTCCGGCGCACGCCCTCGCCGATGAGGGCGATGTCGTTGGCCTCCTCCTCCGGGCGGTAGGGCACGCCGATGCCGCCGGAGAGGTTGATATAGCGGATATGGCACCCCGTCTCCTCCTTCAGCTCCGCCGCCAGTCGGAAGAGGATGCCCGCCAGCTCCGGGTAGTACTCGTTGGAGATGGTGTTAGAGGCCAGAAAGGCGTGGATGCCGAAGGTCTTGGCCCCCTTGGCCTTCAGCAGCCGGAACGCCTGGGCGATCTGGGGGCGGGTCATACCGTACTTGGCGTCGCCGGGGGTGTCCATGACCTGGTGGCCGTCCTTGCCGGCGCCCAGGGTGAACACGCCGCCGGGGTTGTAGCGGCAGAAGACGGTTTCCGGAATGCGGCCGATGGACTGCTCCAGGAACTCCACATGGGTCAGATCGTCCAGGTTGATGACGGCCCCCAGGCGGTCCGCCAGCTGGTACTCCTCCGCCAGGGTGTTGTTGGAGGAGAACATGATCTCCCGGCCCCGGAAGCCGCATTTCTCCGCCAGCATCAGCTCCGTCAGGCTGGAGCAGTCGGCCCCGCAGCCCTCCTCCCGCAGAACTTTAAGGATGGTGGGGTTGGGGGTGGCTTTTACGGCGAAGTACTCCTTGAATCCGGGGTTCCAGGAGAAGGCGGCGTTCAGCCGCCGGGCGTTTTCCCGCATGCCCCTCTCGTCATAGAGGTGGAAGGGGGTGGGGTATTGTCTGACGATTTCGTCCAGCTGGGATTTTGTGACAAAGGGCTTCTTCATAGGGTGTTACCTCTTGCGTTTTTTTCTGTGGGGGGCCTACTCGGCGCTTCCGCCGTTCCCCTTCCCTCTGGGCTTCCGCCAGGGACGGCGGCGGTTTCCAGCAGGGCGGCCGCCCTCCTGGCCGGACTGCTGGCGGGCGGCGCGGTCAGCGGCGGCCTTCTTCTCGGCGGTGGTGTCGGTGACGGTGCGGACGGGGAGCTTTTCCACCTTCTCCCCCTTGGGG
>VSNB01000360.1 GCA_009774055.1 Clostridiales bacterium | reverse complement strand
CCCCCGCGCTGCCCCCCGCCCGGATGCGCAGCTTCCCCAGGGGCAGGGCCACGTCGTCGGAGATCACCAGCACCCGCTCCGGCGGAATTTTATAGAAGCCCCCCGCCAGCTTCACCGACTCCCCGCTGAGGTTCATATACGTCTGGGGCTTGAGCGCCAGGACCCGCTGGCCCCCCGCCCGGAACTCGCCGGTAAGGGCGCGGTAGCGGAGCTTGTTGATCTTCACGCCCTCCCGGCGGGCCAGCTCGTCGGCGGCCATGAAGCCGATGTTGTGGCGGGTCGCCTCATACTCCCGGCCCGGGTTTCCCAGGCAGACCAGGAGCCACTGATAGTTTGATGTGAACATGCCAATCCTTTCCTTCCCCGGCCGCCAGGGCCCGGGGCGTTCCTGTATTTCTCAGGGCCTGTTTCATATCTCGGCGTGTGCGTATTTGGCGAGCGGATTTTTTGCCCTGCAAGGCAAAAATCCGCAGGCATCCTGACGGATGGCAAGGAACGATTGTGCAATGACCGCATCGAGCGGTCATGCACAATTGCATTCTGCACGGCCCCTCGATGGGGCCGTTGCATAATCCATAACGCAGTCAGGGCGGAAAATCCGCCGCCAAGACGGGCGCGGGGAGATATGAAACAGGCCCTCAGGGCTGCTGCCCGGCCCCCTCCCGCTTCCGGCCCCGCAGGCCGTCCAGGAGGCGTCGCAGGCCCTCCGGCTTTCCCGCCGCCCCGGCGGGGCGGTGGAGGCTGGAGGAGAGAAAGACCGCCTGGCTGTCGCAGGGGGAGAGGGTGTTCACCTTCCGGCAGTAGGACCCGTCCGGCAGCAGGGAGCTGGCCTTCACATTGTCCTCCAGCTGGACATGGAGGATTTTCAGAAGCATGGCCCGGACCTCCGGGTCGTCCACCGGGCAGGCGATCTCCACCCGGTGGTTGAGGTTGCGGGTCATGAGGTCCGCCGAGGCGATATAGAGCTTGACGTCCTTCCCCCGGCCGAAGCGGTAGATCCGCCCGTGCTCCAGGAAGCGGCCCACGATGCTGGTGACGTGGATGTTCTCCGTCCTGGCGGCGATGCCCGGGCGCAGGCAGCAGATGCCCCGGAGGATGAGCTGCACCTGAACCCCCGCCTGGGAGGCCCGGACCAGCCGCTCCATGACCTCGCCCTCGGTCATGGCGTTGGCCTTGATGCAGATATAGCCCTCGGGCCCCTTGGCGATCTCCTCGTCGATGAGGGACAGGAGCGTCTCCTTGATGCCTGCCGGGGCCGCCAGCAGGCGGCGGTACGTCCCCGCCAGGTTTCCCACCAGCATGTTCTGGAAGAAGGCCGCGCCGTCCAGGCCGATGTCCTCCCGGGCGGTCATAAGGCTGAGGTCGGTGTACTGCTCGTTGGTGCGCTCGTTGTAATTGCCGGTGCCGATCTGGGTGACGTAGCTGAGCTTATCCCCCCGGCGCAGGGTGATGAGGCAGATTTTGCTGTGGCACTTGTAGGCCTCCACGCCGTAGATCACCCGGCACCCGGCGTCCTCCATGAGCCGGGACCAGGAGATATTGTTGGCCTCGTCAAACCGGGCCCGGAGCTCCATGAGCACCGTGACCTCCTTGCCGTTCTCCGCCGCCTTGCAGAGGATGTGGGCCACCTTGGAGGAGGTGGCCAGGCGGTAGATGGTAATCCGGATGGACACCGCGTCGGGCCTTGCCGCCGCCTCCTCCAGCAGCTGCAGGAAGGGGTCCACCCCGTCGAAGGGGAAGAACAGCAGCCGGTCCTTCTGCCGCACCTGGTCGATGACGCTGGCGGACCGGTCCAAGTCCTCGGGCCACCGGGGCCGGAAGGGGGGAAAGGTGAGGCGCCCCTCCTCCGGCAGGGCCTTGGCGAGGCCGAAGGCGTAGCCCATGACCAGGGGGGCCTGGTCCACGTAAATCTGCCGGTTCTCCAGGCCCAGCCGCCCCTTCAGCAGGCGCATGAACTCCCCGCCCATCTTCCTCGACAGCTCCAGGCGCACGGCGGACTGGCCGGCCCGCTTTTTGAGGAGCCTGCCCATGCGGCTGCGGATGTCCTCGCCGCTCCCGTCCAGCAGCTCCGCGTCCAGATTGAGGTCTGCGTTCCGGGTGACGCACAGCACGCAGCCGCTCTCCAGCTTGTACGTCCCGAAGAGGGCGGGGGCGTAGTGGAGCAGGACCGTCTCCATCCGGATGAACCGTCCCGGGTCCCCGGGCATGGACAGAATGCCCGGCAGCCCCGCCGGAACCGGCAGGAATCCCAGGGAGGCCGTCCCCTTCCGGCTGCGCAGCAGGCCCGCGACGTACAGGGCCTTGTTTCCCAGGTGGGGGAAGGGGTGCCGGGCGTCCACCACCTGGGAAAATATAT
>VSNB01000036.1 GCA_009774055.1 Clostridiales bacterium | reverse complement strand
GTCACGAATAATTGATTGTTCGCGGCCACTCGATGTGGCCGTGAACAATCTCAGTAGGCAAAAACGCGCTTAAACCTGCGGTTTAAGAATCCCTTATGATTACGAGGGGTATTTTTGTTTTGCGCTTCCACTGGAGTCTGTCCGGTCTGAACCGGACTTGCGCCCATGTATCAAGCGAAGCGTCTACCCAACGACGTCAGCGGCAGACCCTACCGTCTCACACGGGGGAGCTCCCGAAAAGAATCCCGGGAGATTCAGCGTGTGTGACGGTAGGCACCGAAGTGTGCTCGTGGGTAGACGCAGAAGTCCGGCGCACCAACGAAAACACCAAAACAGAAAAACCCAGGTACGTCGGAGCGCAAATAATAACCCCCGTAATGTGAAGGATTCTCAAGGGACGGAACGTCCCTTGAGGGTGCTTTTGCTTCTTTTCGCACAAGCGAAAAGAAGGCCCCGCCGCCGGTGAGGCGGCAGAAAGGTTTTTGCCAATGACGGAAAAATTGTTCTATGAGGACCCGTTTCTGAAGGAATTCTCCGCTGCCGTACTGAACTGCCGGGAGGAAAAAGGACTGTGGATCGCCACACTGGACCGTACCGCCTTCTACCCAGAGGGGGGCGGCCAGCCGGC
Organism: Clostridiales bacterium; assembly: GCA_009774055.1. Classification (GTDB taxonomy): domain Bacteria; phylum Bacillota; class Clostridia; order Oscillospirales; family Oscillospiraceae; genus Pelethomonas. The sequence goes on along the minus strand of VSNB01000036.1, from coordinate 16,674 downwards.
GGACCACGGAACCCTGGGAAACGTCAGGGTTTTCGACACAAAGGAAAAAAATGGGGAGATCCTGCATTTCTGCGAGGGACCGCTGAAGGCCGGAGAGACAGTGCAGGGCGTCATCGATTGGGCCAGAAGGTTCGATTTTATGCAGCAGCACAGCGGAGAACACATCGTCAGCGGGATTTTGTGCGGAAAATTCGGCTGCGACAACGTGGGGTTCCATATCGGACATGAGCTGGTGACCATTGATTTTAACGCCGAGTTATCCACAGAGGACGTGCTTTTTGTGGAAAACCTGGCGAATCAATATATCTGGGAGGATCGGGCCATTCAGATTCAGTGGCCCTCCCCCGCCCAGCTGGAGGCGATGGAATACCGCAGCAAAAAGGCCCTGAGCGGGGCGGTCAGGATCGTAAGCTGGCCCGGGGCGGACTGCTGCGCCTGCTGCGGAACCCACGTCAGATCCAGCGGCCAGGTGGGGATGGTGAAGCTTATCTCCTGCCAGAAATTCCGGGACGGCGTCAGAATTGAAATGGCCGCCGGAGGGCGGGCGTTGAAATGGGCAAACCAAATGGCGGGACAGAATACCAGGGTATCCCAGCTGCTGTCCGCCAAGCCCGGCGAAACAGCGGCGGCGGTGGAGCGGCTGCAAAAGGACCTCTACACCCTCCGGGGCCGGGTGGCGGAGCTGGAGGAGGGCGACTTCGTCCGGAAGGCGGAGGCGCTGGCCGGGAAAGGCGACGCGCTGCTGGTGGAAGGGCCGATGTCCGGAGAGTCGCTGCGGAAGCTGTGCGGACTGGTAAAGGAGAAGTGCGGCGGACGGTGCGCGGTGTTCGCAGGAGCGGACGGGTCCTTCCAATACGCAATCGGGCAGGATGGCGGCGACCTGCGGGGTTTGGCTAAAGCGCTGAATGAACAGCTTAACGGGCGGGGCGGCGGAAAGCCGGAGTTCGTCCAGGGCAGCGTGAAAGCCAGTGAGTCGGAAATCCGGGCGTTTTTTTGAATGGGATGTAATCAAATGAAATTCTTACAACAAGCTGTTATCATTGCCGCGATTACATTTGCGGCGGAAATTATCAAGTACCTTGTGCCGCTGCCGGTTCCAGCCAGCATTTACGGACTGATCCTGCTGTTCACCCTGCTGAAATCGGGGCTATTGAAGCTGGGGCAGATTGAGGACGTGGGCGGACTGCTGCTGGAGCTGATGCCGCTGCTCCTGGTGCCGGCTTCTGTGAGCTTTCTCACGGTGCTGGACACCATCCAGGGAATGCTGCTGCCGGTGCTTATTATGGGACTAGCTGGGACTACCGTGGTGATGATCGTAACAGGGACCGTCTCCCAGGGGATTATCCGGCGGGGCGGAAAGGAGAAGGGGCATGAGTGAGATCTTTCAGTCGTGCGCCTGCTTCGGGCTGCTGCTGGCTATGGGGAGCTTCCAGCTGGCGCGGGCGATCAACAAGCGGGCGGGAAAAGAGGTCTGCAATCCCCTGCTGTTCGCCACGCTGCTGTGCGGGGCGGTCCTGCTGGGGACAGGGACGGAGTACGACGTCTTTTATGACAACGGCGGAAATATACTGGAATTCTTTCTGACGCCGGCTACCATCTGCCTGGCGATTCCGCTGTACAAGCAGTTCGAGCTGCTGAAGAAGAACGCGGGGGCCGTGCTGGCGGGGTGCGCCGCCGGAGTGGCGGCCCATATGGCGGGATGCGCGCTGATGCTTGTCCTCTTCCGGATGGAGGCGGCAGAGTATATTTCCCTGCTGCCCAAGTCCATTACCACCGCCATCGGAAAGGGCCTCAGCCAGGAGCTGGGCGGATTCCCCGCCATTACCATGGCCACCATTATGCTGACGGGGCTGTTCGGGGCGGTAGCCGCCCCTGCCCTGCTGCGGCTTTTCCGGGTGACGGAGCCGGTGAGCCAGGGGCTGGCGATCGGTACGTCCTCCCATGCGGCGGGAACCTCCCGGGCTGTGGAGATGGGCGAGGTCCAGGGGGCGGCCAGCTCCCTGGCAATCGTGGTAACCGGACTGCTGACCGTGATTGCCGCGCCGCTGATGGCAAGGCTGGTCTGATCATGCATAAAAGCGCCAAGAAGCCCCGCCGGATGGCGGGGCTTCTTGGTGTGTGTTGTGTGTGTTTTAGGAGGGAGAAATCGCATCGGGTGTTACCCCTTTGCTGATTATGATATTACAGCAGTTTTAAGAAGAAATCATGTACGCCATGTAAACATTCTATGAACGATTCCTCGAATTTTCCCGAATTACTCCGAATCCATGCTGGATACGATCAGCTCCTCCGCCTCCAGCAGCGCACTTACCAGCCTGCCCCGGATATACGCGCATTCGGTAATATTGGTACACAGCGGATTGCGTATAACCTCATCCAGGGCCGTTATCGCGTTGTCTACCTTTCCAACCAGCTGGGCATATGCTTTTTTATAAATATCCATAAGTTTTCCTCCTTTTCTATTGCGTCATTATAGCGTCAAACCTGCACATTATGTTGAATTGACGCTATTATGATGGCAGAAGAATGTCAAAGGAGCTTTTATGGATAAGCAGGAAAAGGTCAGATTTACCATGCGGATTTCCCAGGAGCTCCTGGATAAGCTGGGCTATATCGCGGAGTATTACGGCAGAACAAAAAACAAAGAGCTGGAACAGATGATTCTGTCCCGTATCAGAGCTTTTGAAAGCAAACATGGACCAATTTCTATTGTGAAGGAGGACTGAGGCATCAGTCCTCTTTTTCGGTTGCTTTCACAGGGGTATTGGGGTATAATAAAATAAAAGAACTTCTCTGTGATCGGAGGTGTCGTTATGCTCAGCTTGCAGGAGATCAAAAACGGCGTGGCAGCCGCGGCGCGGGAGTTTCCCATCAAAAAGGCGGAGCTGTTCGGCTCCTATGCCAACGGCAGCAATACGCCTGACAGCGACGTAGACCTGCTGGTGGAGTTTACTGTCCCAAGGATCTCCCTGATAACGCTTAACCAAATGAAATACCGGCTGGAAGAAATTTTACAGACAGACGTGGATGTGATACACGGGCCGCTGACAGACGGATGCATGATTGAGATCGATCATAGGATTACGCTGTATGGAGCATAGGGACGAGATTATTCTGCGGAAAGTCTTAATGGAAATACAAACCGCTGAACATATGATGGGAAAGAAAGCTTTCCATGAATTTGAAGCGGATGAAATGCTGAAACGCGCAATCTGCATGACCGCGATCAACATTGGAGAGTTGGTAAAAAACCTCTCCGAAGAGTGTCGAAGGGCACATCCCTCTATCCCATGGAAAGCAATAGCCGGATTTCGGGATATTGCAGCCCATAAATATCAAACGCTGAGAATGGAAGATGTGTATGAAACAGTCACAGCGGACTTCCCAATGCTGTACCAAGAAATAACGAATATTTTATAAAAAGACCCGAAGCGTCGCCGCTTCGGGTCTTTGCCGTCTGGGTTTCTCCAGATCAGAGCTCCATCAGATCATGAGGCACGCTGATGAGATTTTCACAGCCGCCGTCCCGGATAATCACCTGGTCCTCAATGCGGACGCCGCCCCAGCCGGGGATATAGAGGCCGGGCTCGATGGTGGTCACGATGTTCTCCTCGTAGACGTCCGGCGCGTCTTTGCGGATGAAGGGAAGCTCGTGGACAAAAAGGCCGATTCCATGTCCGATGCCGCCGTAGTGATAAGGGAAATACGGCGTATCCTGGATGGCCCGGATGGAGGCGTCATAGATGTCCCCGCCTTTTACGCCAACCTTCATCACGGCAAGGGAATCCTCGACCATCCGCTTTTCCAGTTCGTATACCTCTTTCTGCCGGTCATTGGCCTTGCCAACCACCACCGTGCGGGTCATGTCGCTCATGTAGCCGTTGAACTGGCAGCCGTAGTCCATGAGGACGAAGTCCCCGTACTGGAGGGCGCGGTCGGAGGGGATGCCGTGGAGCAGGCTGGTATTGGGACCGGAAATAAGGATGTTGCCGTAGGGCTGGGTATCCGCGCCCTCGAAAACCATATAGGAGGAGAGTCTGGCGGCCAGCTCCTTTTCCGTCACGCCTACACGGATGTCCTTTATGATGCGGCAGAAGGCGCGGCAGGAAATGTCGCAGGCCGCACGGATGTACTCGATCTCCTGTGGGGTTTTGACGCTGCGGAGTTTCTCCACCACGTCCTGGACAGGGACCAGCTCCGCGTCCGTCTCCCGTCGGAGGGCGCTGTATTCGTTATAGCTTAGTGCGTCGGACTCAAAGGCCAGACTGTGGAGCTTCTGCTCCTTCAGAATATGGGCCACGGCCTTCATAACGCTGCCGCCGGCGTCCCTCCAGTTGACCGTAGTAAAGTCCGGCACCTCAATGGACGCCTGCTCAGTATAACGGGGATCCGTGAGGAGGAAGCCGTCGTAGGGGGTCATCAGGACGTAAGAGTCCGCGCCCTGGAAGCCGCTGGCCCAGCGGACATTCGGTTTCCTTTTCAGAAAAATGGCTTCGGCAATGTTCTGCCGGAACCAGGGGAGCAGCCGTTTGTTGTACATCGTTTTTCTCCTTCTGTATCTTCTTATTTCAGAGAGCCGCCGCATCCGCAGCGGCCCTCTCTGTGTCAAAAAAGATGCGAAGCATCTTTTTTGAATAGGCTTCGCTCCGCGCAGAGTGTTTTTCCCACGTACACGCCGCAGGAAAAACGATTGAATTTCTTTGCCGCCTGCGGGCGGCAAACTCCTGCGGAGGGCTTTTTTGACAATCTGCTCGTTTCTATTTCAGCTTCTGCCACTCGCTGACAGCCAACTGGTCGCAGCGGTTGTTGTAGGGGTTCTCGGCGTGGCCCTTGACCCAATGGGTGTGGACCTGGTGCTTCTCGCACAGGTCCAGGAGCGTTTCCCAGAGGTCGGGGTTTAGGGCGGGCTTTTTATCGCTCTTGATCCAGCCCTTAGCGCGCCAGGAACGGGCCCAGCCCTTTTCCAGGGCGTCGATGACGTACTTGCTGTCGGAGTAGAGCTCCACGGTACAGGGTTCCTTCAGCACTTGCAGGGCGCGGATCACAGCGGTGAGCTCCATGCGGTTGTTGGTGGTGTTCTGTTCGCCGCCGGAGAGCTCCTTGGTGTGCTCCCCGTATTGGAGGATCGCGCCCCAGCCGCCGGGACCTGGGTTACCGGAGCAGGCTCCGTCGGTGTAGATTGTTACATTTTTCATGGATTTCATTCTTTTCCTTTTTTCCTGGATTTTACAAATAGCATAACAGATTTTATGACGAATGACAATCAGTAAATCCAACATTTTTTCGATGGAACATCCAAACTGCCACGCTGTTGGCGGAATTGGGGGAAACAATAGGACAGAAATAGAAAAAAATAGAAATAACAGTACAAGAAAAATTGCCAGCAGTATTTTAGCGGCTGCAGTCAATATCAAATACATGATACCACCTCTCTGGTGGTATTCTATCATAATAAAATTCAAAATACAATCTATTAGATTGTATTTTGAATTTAATAGGTTGTATACGATCTGTTATCCTCTGTTTACAATAGAAGCAGAGGTGATTCTTTGGATATCAGACACTATGACACATGGGTTAAAATAGGATTAAACATCCTCTACTACAGAAAAGAACAGAAATTAACGCAGGCACAGCTGGCGGAAATGACGGGGGATGGGATCAGTATGCAATTCCTCCAGAGAATCGAAACCGCCGCCGCGTCCTGCAGCGTTGATACCTTGATCGATATTGCAAAGGCGTTGGATATACCGCTTTATAAGCTGTTCGAGTTTAAAAAGTGAGAGCGTACATCATGTACGCTCTCACTTTTTTATCAGGGCAGACCTATTCCAGATTTTCCGGTCCTTCTTACTCCGCGCCTCCGGCGGTTTCCTCCTCCTGTTCCCGCTCGGCCAGGGCGATGGAGATAACCTTATCGTCATCCTCCTTGAAGCGCATGACGATAACGCCCTGGGTGGAGCGGCCGCAGGTCTTGATGGTGTCCACGGCGGTGCGGAGAAGAATGCCCTTTTCTGTGAGGACCAGAAGGTCTTCGCTTCCATCGACCACCTTGATGCCCACCACGCTGCCGGTCTTGTCGGTGAGGCCATAATTCTTGATACCCAAACCGCCCCGGGCGGTGATGCGGTACTCCTCCACGGGCGTCTGCTTGCCGTAGCCCTTCTCCGTGATGGTGAGGACGTTCCTGCCGGGAATGGCGCGGGCCGCGCCGACCACGTAGTCCCCTTCCCGCAGCCGGATGCCGCGGACGCCCATGGAGCCCCGGCCCGTGGGACGGACGTCGGACTCGTCAAAGCAGACGGCGGAGCCGTCGTGGGTGGCAATGAGGATCTTCATGCTGCCGTCCGTCTCCCGGACGGAAATGAGCTCGTCATCCTCGTCCAGGGTCAGGGCGCGGATGCCGTTGCTGCGGAGGTTCTTCAGAGACTCGCCGGGGAGACGCTTGACGGTGCCGTTGCGGGTGACCATCACCAGGAAGCGGTCGCCGGTGGAGATGTCGTCGGTGTGGATCATGGCGCTGACGCGCTCGCCGGGCTCGATGGGAAGGATGTTCACTAAATTGGTGCCCTTGGCGGTCTTGCCGGAGGCGGGAATCTGATAGCCCTTCCGACGGTAGACCCGGCCCATATTGGTGAAGAAAAGGACGTAGTCGTGGGTGGAGGCGGTGAACACGGTGTTCACGTTGTCCTCCTCCTTGGTAGACATGGACTTGTTGCCCTTTCCGCCCTTGCCCTGGAGACGGTACTCGCTGGCGGGGGTGCGCTTGATGTAGCCGCCGTCGGTGAGGGTGTAGACGCACTGCTCCTCCTCAATGAGGTCCTCCACGTCCAAATCGTCCTCGTCAAAGCCGATCTCGGTGACGCGGTCATCGCCGTACTTGTCGGCAATCTCCTGTAGCTCCTCCTTGAGGACGCCCTTCAGCAGGTTTTCGTCCGCCAGAAGACTCTGATAATAGGCGATGCGCTCCTCCAGCTCCTTGTACTCGGCCTGGAGCTTCTCCCGGTCCAGACCCTGGAGGCGGCGCAGCTGCATTTCCAGAATAGCTTGCGCCTGGACGTCATCCAGGGAGAAGCGGGTCATCAGGTTCTCCTTGGCGTTGTCGTAGCTGGTACGTATGATGCGGATAACCTCGTCAATGTTGTCCTGGGCGATGAGCAGGCCCTCCAGAAGGTGAGCGCGCTCCTGGGCCTTCTTGAGATCGAAGCGGGTGCGGCGGAAGAGAACGTCCTCCTGGTGCTTGAGATACTCGTCAATGATGTGGCGCAGGGAAAGAATCCGCGGCTGGGACTGATCGTCCACCAGGGCCAACATGTTGATGGCGAAGGTGGTCTGAAGCTGAGTCTGGGCGAAGAGGCGGTTCAGAACCACTTGGGCGTTGGCGTCACGCTTGAGCTCGATGACGATGCGCATACCGTTTCGGTCGGACTCGTCACGGATGTCGGAGATGCCCTCCAAACGCTTGTCCTCCACCTGATCGGCCATGTTCTTGATGAGCATGCGCTTGTTGACCTGGTAAGGAATCTCGGTAATGACGATACGGGTGCGGTTCTGGCCGAACTCCTCGAATTCGGCGCGGGCCCGGACCTTGATATGGCCCCGGCCGGTGGCGTAGGCCTGGCGGATGCCGGCGCGGCCCATGATGATGCCCTTGGTGGGAAAATCGGGGCCCTTGATGTACTCCATCAGGTCGCTGAGTGTGGCCTCCGGGTCCTCCAGGACGTGAATGCAGGCCCCAATGACCTCCCGGAGGTTGTGGGGCGGGATGTTGGTCGCCATGCCCACGGCAATCCCCACGGAACCGTTGACCAGGAGATTGGGAAACCGGCTGGGCAGGACCCGGGGCTCCTTCCGGGACTCGTCGAAGTTGGGGTCCCAGTCCACCGTCTCCTTGTCGATGTCCCGCAGCATTTCGTTGGAGAGCTTGGAGAGGCGGGCCTCGGTGTATCGGTAGGCCGCCGGGGGGTCGCCGTCCACGGAGCCGAAGTTGCCGTGGCCGTCCACCAGCAGATACCGGGTGGAGAAATCCTGGGCCAGGCGGACCAGGGCGTCGTAGACCGACTGGTCGCCGTGGGGGTGGTAGCGGCCCAGCACGTCGCCCACGCAGGTGGCGGATTTCTTGAAGGGCTTATCGGAGGTGAGGTTATCCTCGTACATGGCGTAGAGGATACGGCGATGGACAGGCTTGAGGCCATCCCGGACGTCGGGCAGGGCGCGGCCCTTGATGACGGACATGGCGTACTCAATGAAGGACTGCTTCATTTCCGGCACCAGGGGCGTCGTGGTTATCTTCTGATCCGGGTAGCGGATCTCTTCCGGATCGTATTGGGGTTTTTTACTCATTCTATGAAATCCTCCTTGAAAGGGAAAGCTGCCGGGTAAAATTTGGGGCTGTTTATTGCAGCGCTTCAGCTAACTCCTGCTCAGCTGTTCCGGCGTCAAAAAGATAGGTATAATCCTGGCAGTCCGGTAAAGCAAAACGGAGCTGGGTAAATGCATCCTGCCAGAGTTTACTTCGGCTTCCCGCCCACAATACGCCGCGCATGGTCCCGGAGGTACTTAGACGGTCCGGATTAGGAATACTGACATCCGAAACCGGGTAGACCGCTATGACATCCATGCGCTCCACCTGCTCCTCCACGGCGTAAAGATAGGCGTCTATCAGATCCCGGTCTTCTTGAAGCGGCAGCTGGATCTTCAGTTCCTCCGCCAGATGGCGGGCCTCCGCTTCCCAGGCTTCCGCCTGAGTGCCGGCTACTATGTTCATGGATACGGTGCTTCCATCACATTCAACCGCTGCAAAAAAACTGGTGATCGGGTCGGCCTCTTCCCCAGCGTCCTGCCGCTCCTCCAACTGGTCCCGCAGGGAGGCGTTTTCGGCCTCAAGAGCGGAGATTTGTTCCTGATAAGCAGCATTTTCTGTCTGCAGAACAGCTATTTGATTATCCTTCTCCTCCCTGCCGCAGGCAGTGAGGAGAAGAAGAAAAGACAGAGAAAAAATGACCTTTTTCATGTCAATAGTCCAGATTGACAGCGCTCTTGGCTTCCTTCTCAATAAACTCCTTCCTCGGCTCCACCTTCTCCCCCATAAGGAGGGTGAAGATGGCGTCCGCCTGGACAGCGTCGTCCAGCTCAATGCGGCGGAGGGTGCGGCGTTCCGGGTCCATGGTCGTCTCCCAGAGCTCGTGGGGGTTCATTTCACCCAGGCCCTTGAAACGGCTGATGTCAATCTTGGCGTTGGGGTTGTCGCCGCGCATTTCGGAGGAGATCATATCCCGCTCCTCCTCGGAGAAGGCCAGGCGGGTATTCTTGCCCCTGGTCAGCTTGAAGAGCGGCGGCACGGCGGAATAGACGTAGCCCTCCTCGATGAGGGGACGCATGAAGCGGAAAAAGAAGGTCAGCAAAAGGGTACGGATATGGCTGCCGTCCACATCGGCATCAGCCATGATGATAACCTTGTGGTAACGGAGCTTATTTACATCAAAGTCCTCCCCGATGCCCGCGCCAAGGGCGGTGATAACGGGCTGGAGCTTATCGTTGCCATAGACCTTGTCCACCCGGGCCTTTTCCACGTTGAGCATCTTGCCCCACAGAGGCAGGATGGCCTGGAACCGGCTGTCCCGGCCCTGGGTGGCGGAGCCTCCTGCGGAGTCTCCCTCAACGATATAAATTTCCGTCAGCTCGGGGTTGTTCTCATTGCAGTCCCGGAGCTTGTCAGGCATAGCCGCGCCGCCCAGGGCGGTCTTGCGGCGGATGGACTCCCGGGCCTTCTTGGCGGCCTCCCGGGCCCGGTTGGCCATCATGGCCTTGTCCAGAATCAGGCGGGCCACCTTGGGATTCTCCTCCAGATACTCCGTCAGCTTGTCGGTGACGATGGACGCCGTCAGGGTGCGGATGGAGGCGTTGCCAAGCTTGGCCTTAGTCTGGCCCTCGAACTGAGCCTCGGTGAGCTTGACGGAGATCACGCAGGTGAGGCCCTCCCGGCAGTCCTCGCCGGAAACCTTGTCATCGCCCTTGATGATGTTGTTCTTCTTGCCGTAGTTGTTCAGCACGGTGGTCAGGGCCCGGCGGAAGCCCTCCTCGTGCATGCCGCCTTCTGGTGTGCGGACGTCGTTGGCGAAGGAGACAATCGTCTCGTTGTAATTGTCGTTATATTGGAGGGCCACCTCCACGGAGGAGTCGTCTTTCATGCCCCGCATGTAGACCACGTCGTCATGAATAGGGGTCTTGTTGTGGTTAAGCCAGGTGACGTACTCCCGGATGCCGCCCTCGTAGCACATGGAGTCGGACGCTTCACAGCCCTCCCGCCTGTCAAAGGTGCTGATCTTCAGCCCGGCGTTCAGAAACGCCTGCTGCTGCATCCGGGTGTGGATGGTATCGTAGCTGTAGGCGGTAACATCGAACATTTCCGGGTCCGGCTTGAAGGTGACCACGGTACCAGTCTTATCGGTGGTCCCAGTGATTTTCATGGGCTGGGTGATGTCGCCCCGGGAGAATTTCATTTCGTAAATCTGCCCATCCTTGTGGACCTGGACCTCCAGCCACTCGGAGAGGGCGTTGACCACGCTGGCGCCCACGCCGTGGAGGCCGCCGGAAACCTTATAGCCGCCGCCGCCGAACTTTCCTCCGGCGTGGAGGACAGTAAAGACCACCTCCAGGGCGGGCAGGCCGGTCTGGGGCTGAATGTCCACAGGAATTCCCCGGCCATTGTCGGTGACAGTAATGGTGTCGCCCTCGTTGATGGTGACGGTGATCTCATCGCAGAAGCCGGCAAGGGCTTCGTCGATGGCATTGTCGACGATCTCATAGACCAGGTGGTGCAGGCCCGACTCGCTGGTGGAGCCGATGTACATGCCGGGCCGCTTGCGGACGGCCTCCAGGCCCTCCAGGACCTGGATCTCGCTGCCGCCGTAGGCGTGGTCCACCTGGACGGTGGTTTCGTTCAATTCGTTTCGTTCCTTCATATCTGTCATATTGGTTTTTGACCTCCAGTCAGTGGATACGGTTGGTTTCCAGCCGCCCCAGGAGGGTGGCTGGAGCCAGGTGGGATATATAGACCCGCTGCCAGCTGCCCCGGGGGCAGCAGACCAGCAGGGATTTCGGCAGGTCGCCGCTGACGGCGGCGACCATGCCCTCGTCCTCAGCGGCTTTCAGATAATTTCTTGTTATTTTTGACGTTGTGGCGTTGTCGATGTCGAAGATTCCGATGATATCATCGGTGGGGATGGAAATATTGCTGCCAATGTGAAGATACATAGTTGTTGCCGCCGCCCCTGCGGGGCGGCCTTCGCTTCCTATCTTATTTTAGCTTCGCCCTGCCGGGCGGGGCCTTCTTTTCGCGCGAGCGAAAAGAAGCAAAAGATCGCTTAAGGAACTACGTTCCTTAAGAATCCTCCTTCATTACGGGGGTGATTGTTTTTTGCGCTTCCACTGGAGTCTGTCCGGGCTGAAGCGGGCGGCTCCCTTGTATCGGGCGAAGCGTCTACCCGGCGATGTGATCGGCAAACCCTACCGTATCACACGAGGGAGCTCCCGGGGCAGTCCCGTTAGAACGTCCCCCCCTAGCAGCCTCTACCCCTTTAACAGGCCGGCAGGCGGAGTTGGTCAACCGCCAAGCCACTAGATTAGATACCCGTAGGATCAGAAATTCAGAGGCTTCGCCCACCAACCAAACCCGCCGCACAGTCCTTTAACCCCCGTATAGGGCAAAGGCGCGCACGCGCCTGCCCGTCCAGAGAGTCTTGAACCGTAGGTTCAAGCGCGTTTTTGCCTACTAAGATTGTTCATGACCGCTCGATGCGGTCATGAATAATCGTTGCCGCGCGGCAAAAGTAGGCCGCCGTCCGGGCGCGGGAGCCCGGGACTTTCGTAAACGAAGAATTTCCCGTTCGCGCGCGGAGCGCGCGAAGATTACTGCTGGGTAACGATTCCATTTTTTACCCGATACACATTCCCCTTCAAAAGGGAATGCAGCCGATCCTCCTCACAGCAGGTAATAAAAACCTGCCCGCTGCCAATGCGGTTGAGAACATACTCCTGCCGCTTGGGGTCAAGCTCACTGAGAACATCATCCAAAAGTAAAATCGGATACTCGCCGATGATCTCTTTATGAATCTCCCGGGCGGCAAGCTTGAGCGACAGCGCCGCTGTCCGGGTCTGGCCCTGGGAGGCGTAGGAGCGGGCGCTCAGGCCGTCCAGCAGAACCTCCATATCATCCTTGTGCGGACCGGAGAGGCACTGGCGGCTGGACACCTCCGCGTAGTGGTGCTCCCGCTGGTGCTCCAACAGCTGGACCACAAGAAGCTTGTGGTCCCCGAAGGGATCGGTCACAGTTTTGACCGTCTTGTATTGAATAGAAAGCTGCTCCCTGCCGCCGGAGCACTCGCTGTGGGCCGCGGCGGCGCAGGCGGAAAGCATCTTGACAAAGCGTGACCGGTAGTGAATCAGAATGGCGCCGGTTTCCGCCATGCGGAGATTGAAATCCGGAAGGGTGGCGATAAGGTCTGGACGGTCCGCACAGTCCCGGAGAATCCGGGTCTTATGTTCATGTAACCGCTGGTACTCCGAGAGGGCGGCCGCGTACCGGGGCCGGAGCTGGCAGAGGGAGACATCAATGAAACGGCGGCGGGCGGCGGCTCCCTCCTTGATGAGCTGAAGATCCTCCGGACAGAAGAAAATGGTGTTCAACACCGCGCTGAGATCCGCGGCGGCCTTGACGGGAACCTGGTTGACGGTGATGCGCTTCTTTTTGCCGAAACCTACGTCGATATGGCTGATGAAATCCCGGTCCCGGGAGCGGATGGATGCCTCCAGCCGAAAGCCCTCCTGGTCGAAGCGGATCAGCTCCCGGTCGGCCCGGGTGCGGTGGCTCTTGCCCATGGAGAGGCAGACCATGGCCTCCAGGAGGTTGGTCTTTCCCTGGGCGTTTTCTCCGCAGATCACGTTGCAGACGGGGTCGAAGCCCACCTGCTGGGCGGCGTAGTTGCGGAAGTTCTCCAGCGCAATGCGGTCAAGTCGCATAGGCTGTTGTACAGGTCCGGCTGCGATAGGTCACCGTGTCGCCGGGACGGAGCTTCCTTCCCCGCTGGAGGCAGGGTTCGCCGTTGACCAGGACCTGTCCGTCCTGGATAAGCTGCTTGGCTTCGCCGCCGGAGGAAACCATGTTTGCCAGCTTCATCAGGTCCTGGAGACGGATAAATTCGGTGGTTATGGTAATTGTTTCCATGAAAGTATACCCAAATCAACTGTTTTTCAGCCGCACGGGGAGGACCATATACAGGAACCGCTCCTCCCCTTCCGCAGGCAGGATGACGCAGGGGGAAATACCGGTATTCAGCTCCAGGCGGACAGAGTCTGCCGGCGCGTATTTCAGAGCATCCATTAAATAGCGGTTGTTGAAGCCGATGGTTAAGCCGCCGCCGTCGCCGTCGATGGGGCACACGTCCCGGGCTTCGCCGCTGACGGTCTTGGCAGTCATGGTGACGGAACCGGCGTCAAAGACGCACTGGACGGGACTTTTCTGTTTTTCAGAAATGACCACGGAGACGCGGTCGATGGACGTGATAAGGGATTTTGTGCCGGCAGTAATGGAGATGGGATTGTTGCGGGGAATGGCGGACTTGTAGTCCAGGAATTCGCCCTCCAGTCGGCGGCAGATCAGCTGGGTGGGGCCCACCTCAAAGAGCAGGTGGCGGCTGCCCAGGGTGACGATAGCTTCATCGTCCGTGTCCTGGCAGATTTTTTCTACCTCGTTAAGGGCCGCGCCGGGGGCTACGAAGTGGAAGGAACCGCCTTTTACGCCCTGCAGAGGTTCCCGGCGGAGGGCCAGGCGGAAGCCGTCCACGCTGACCACTGTGAGGCTGTCCTCTCCGATTTCAAAGAGGGAGCCGGTATGGATGGGACGGGCCTCGTCGGCTGAGACGGCGAAGGAGGTTTCGCCGATCATGGAGCGGAGAATCTGCTGCTGGATGCGGATGGAATATTGGTCTTCCACTTCTGGAAGTTCAGGGTAATCGTCAGCGGACAAGGCGGTAATATTGTATGCCGCGTCGCCGCAGGTCAGGCGGACGTTCATGCCGGTGTCGGCGGCAAAGGTGATGACGTCGTCGGGCATCCGGCGGATAATTTCACCAAAGAGGCGGGCGGGCAAAACCAGGGCTCCTTCTTGGGTGACATCAGCGTCCAGGTTGGTGCGGATGCCGGTTTGCATGTTGTAGCCGGAGACGGTAAGGCTGTGTCCGGCCTGCAGAAGGATGCCTTCCAGAGCGGGAATAGTGCTTTTGGCTGCCGCAGCTCTGGAAGCTGTGGCGACAGCGGCTTGTAGAAGGGCTTTTTCACAGGAGAATTTCATGTTGTCAGAGTCCTTTCCGATTTTTCAGCGGAGGCAGGTGGGTGGTATATGACAGGTTCCAAGAGAATAAGTTAGTATTTTTTTAGAGGAAGAAGCGGTAGGGCGAAAAATTGTGGATAATGTTAGAAAACCGTTGGAAATGCTGGGAAAATTTCCGGGGAATACAGTGTGGAAAATGTCGGGGAATCGGTGGAGATTTCCACAGAAAAAAATATGGCTGGTTTTTCCACAAGGCTTGTGGATAAGAAAAGGCTTATTTTGTGGAAAACTCTGGGGAAAAGGTGGAAATCTGCCGGAGGGGTTCGTGACTTATTTGGAAGCGTTGATGTTGGTGATGATAGCCTTGACCGTTTCGGCGAAATTGTTGTCGTTTTTCATGCGGTTCTCGATTTTGGTGATGCCGTTGAGGGCCGTGGTGTGGTCCCGCTTGAAGAGCTTGCCGGTTTCATCCAGGGAGAGGCTGGTCATGCTGCGGATGAGGTACATGGCGATCTGGCGGGCGTTAAGGATTTCCCTGCTGCGGGAGGGCCCGCGGATCTGGTCCTCTTCTACCCGGAAGTAGCGGCAGACCTCTTTGATGATGTTGTCCGGCGTGATGATGAACTCGTTGGAGCGGATCATGTCCTGAATAGCCCGGTCCACGGTGGATTGATCGATTTCAATGCCCAGGTCGTGAAATGCCTTGATCTTGTGGACGGTGCCCTCCAGCTGACGGACGTTGGAGGTGATCTTGTTGGCGATATAGTTGGCAACCTCGTTGCTGAGAATCAATCCCAGGTTGGCGGCTTTATTTTTGACGATAGCAACCCTGGTTTCCAGGACGGGCTGCTGGACGTCAGCCATAAGGCCCCACTCGAAGCGGGTGCGGAGGCGGTCGTCCAGCAGGGCCATTTCCTGAGGCGGACGGTCGGAGGTGAGGACGATCTGCTTCTTGCTCTCGTAGAGTGTGTTGAAGGTGTGGAAAAATTCGTTCTGCGTCTCCACCTTGCCGGCTACGAACTGGATGTCGTCTACCAGCATCAGGTCAGCCTCCCGGTATTTTACCCGGAATTCACCGGCCTTGCCGGTACGGACGGAATCCACGAAATCGTTGATAAATTCGTCCCCCTTGATGTAGAGGATTTTAGCGGAGGGGTTCTTCTTTCTGATAACGTGGGCGATGGCGTAGAGCAGGTGGGTCTTGCCTAGACCGGAGCTCCCGTAGATGAAAAGGGGGTTGTAGTGCTGGCCGGGCGCGTCAGCCACCGCCCGGGCGGCGGAGCTGGCCAGCTGGTTGGAAGGGCCCACTACGAAGGTTTCGAAGGTAAATTCCCCGCTGTCCATAATGGAGGAGGTTTTCTGCGTCTGGGGGTTCTGCCGCTGGCTGAGGGCCTCGTCATCCAGCAGCTGGACAGTCATGTCGGAGGAGAAGATGTCCTTCAGACTGGCCTTGATGTTGGGGAGGAAGCGGTCCTGTATGTTGGTACGCTTGAAGGCGTTGGGACAGTGGAGGATCAGCTCGTCCCCCTCCAGGGCGACCACGGTGGTTTCGTCGAACCAGGTCTTGATAGTGGTTTCTGACAGTTCCTCCCGGAGGCGGTCCAGGATCATCGCCCAGATGTCGGAAACAGATTGCATAGAGGCTCTCCCTTTCTTTTTTCTCTCAGTTCCGCTGCTTTTTTCTCTAGGGGGGCGGTCCCCGCCGGGCGGGGAAAGTATATCCAGGTTATTATATCAAAAAATGGAGGGGATTGCAACAGACACTTATTCTAATATAAAGAAAAATTTTTTCTGCGGCCCTGTGGGCAGCTCCGCTTTTTTCTTCTTTCTTCGTTGATAAGTGTTTCGTACCGCCCCTGCGGGGCGGCGGGGGCTCTCTTCTTCTTTTACCTTTGCCGCCTCGACGGCGGCGGGGCCTTCTTTTCCCTTGTGGGAAAAGAAGCAAAAGCACCCTCAAGGAACTACGTTCCTTGAGAATCCTCCTCAATTACGGAGGTAATTTATTTACGCTCCGACGTACCCCGCTTGTTCTGTTTTGATACCTTCGTTAGTGCGCCAGACCTCTGCGTCTACCCACGAGCACACTTCGGTGCCTACCGTCATACACGCTGAATCTCCCGGGGTCCTTTTCGGGAGCTCCCCCGTGTTAAACGGTAGGGTCTGCCGTTGACGTCGTCGGGTAGACGCTTCGCCTGATCCATGGGAGCCGCCTGCTTCAGACCGGACGGACTACAGTGGAAGCGCAAAACAAAATAACTCCCGTCATTTAGGAGGATTCTTAAGGAACGTAGTTCCTTAAGCGACCTTTTGCTTCTTTTCGCTCGCGCGAAAAGAAGGCCCCCGCG
>VSNB01000359.1 GCA_009774055.1 Clostridiales bacterium | reverse complement strand
TGTTGCCCCCCCTTGCCGCCGAAAAACTACAAAATTTCTTCGGCGTTTTCTTACAATTTCAAATTGGCGTTGACACTATTGACGGGGTGTGCGGCAATGATGATGAAGACGATGACAGCCCGCTGGGGAGATGAGTGATATGCTCCCGGGCGGGCTGTCATTAAAGTTTCTTTTTGATATTGCTTCTGCTATAGAGAATCCTGCGGACTTCCATCGTCCCATCTATGACGACATAGAAAATTGTAAAATTGCGTACCTGGATGCGGTAATACGGATGTTTTCTCCTGCGGGATGAGGGGTACGGTTCAAAAGCCTCCGCGCAGCTCCGCCGCTCCTCAATGGCCGCTTCCACATCATCCACCAGCCTCTCCGCCGCAGTCGGGTTTCGCAGGCGGTAGGTGATGTAATCTATGATCTCATTGAGATCATCCTCAAACAGAGGGAGGATCCGCAGCTCATAACGCTTTCCGATCATGGATACGCCCTCTCACCCGGCCAAATACTTCTTCTCCGGAATAGCGAACGTCGGACAGGCTGGCGGCCTTATCCGCCTCATCCAAAGCAAGCTCTACATCGTCCGTCAGCTCCGCATACTGCTCCAAGCTGAGAACGACCAGGGAGCCGTAGCCATTTTTAGTGAGAAACACAGGCTCACCGTTTTTCAAAACCGTTTCTTCTATCTCGGAGAATTTGTTCCTTAAATCAGAAACCGGTCGAATCTGCATCATACTGTATCCCGCCTTTCTTTTGGATGGCTATATTTTATCACAACTTTATCAATATATCAAGCGATAATGGAGGTATGCCCATGAAGGCAGCGGAAATGAAAGAGCGCCCCACCTTTACCCTGATGAAGCAGACGGATGTGCAGAGCATCTACCACATGCAGATGCCCCGCTGGCTGTTCTCCGATCCCCGCTATGCGAATATGAGCCTGGATGCCAAGGTAGCCTATACCTTCCTGCTCAACCGCTTCCAGCTCTCCCGCAGGAACGGCTGGGTCAATGACCACGGCGAGGTATTTGTTATCTTCCCCCGCAGGGAGCTGGCCCGGGAACTGCGCGTTGGCGAGAAGCGCGTTACAGCGGCGTTTCAGAAGCTGGCGGAGTTGAACCTGGTCTGGGAGAAACGCTGCGGCAGGGGCGACGCCAACCAGATATATCTGGCCAGCGTCCAGCCAGAGGACGATCCTGCCTACACATGTGCGCCATTTATATCGGAGGAGCCGGAGCATGACGGTTCAAGAACCGCCGGTATGGCGGGTCTTACATATGGGAACACTGGCTCAGAACCGCAAGAACCGCCACTTCCACCAGTCCAGAACCGCCAAAATGACGGTTCAAGAACCATCGAATCTGCGGTTGCAGAACCGTCAAACTGGCGGCCAAGTTATAATAATACAAGAAAAAGAGAAAAGAGTTATATTGAAGCCAGTCAGCCCATTCCCCGTGGACAGGCGGACGATGAAGCGGAACTCATGGGCATCCTGGATGCCTGTGAGCTTTCTTATTTCGGGCCGGAGACGGCCAGGGTGTTTGAAAACGCCATTGAGCGGTTGTTTTACTCCGACAGCTTCCGCATCGGCGGGGCTGTGCTGCCCCAGAGCCGGGTGCGTTCCCGGCTGCATCTCCTGGATGGGATGATCCTGCGGAACGCGGAGAGCAAGCTTCACGCCAATCTGGACAGGCCCATACGCAACTCCACGGCCTACACCATGGCGACCATTTTCAACTGCATCGCGGAGAGCGAGAGCGACCTGATGGTGGATCCCTACCTGAACAGCCTCCGCTCCCCGCCGGATGGGAGGTGACGCCGGTGCTTTTGTCCGTTCAGCAGAAGTACATCATGGAGATCCTTCGGAAGCTGGGCTATATCCGGCGAGAACAGCTCCGGACGCTGGTACAGGGGCAGTTTTCAGAACTTGAAATCTCTGAGTGTCGCATGGCGGCCATGCTGCGGCAGCTGCGCTATGCCACGGGTGATGTCCACCTGGATAACAGCGCCATATGGCTGGGAGAAGCACAGCCTGACTTTCAACGCTTGGAGGCCGTTGACGTGATGCTGGAACTGTCGGAGGGACGCCCGCAGGACTTTTCCGTCAAATGCCAGAGCCCGGAGCTTCTGCGCTTCACCTTGGAGGGTGGATCCCTCCGGCTGTTCACAGTGGCTACGATCTCCGCCCCGCTGCACACCAGCGTCCAGGCGAGGGACAGTCCTGGGCGAGTCGTGTGGATCTCCGACAGCGGCACAGCGCCGTCTGGGCTGACGCTGCCGCCCAAACATTTCTTCGCCGCCCGGCAGCCGGACGGCTCGCACAGGTTTTATGGCTCATAGAGCCATGAACATATCAAAAACTTTTCAAGGAGGACTACACC
>VSNB01000358.1 GCA_009774055.1 Clostridiales bacterium | reverse complement strand
CCGACTGCTGCGCAAACGTCCTCGCCCCCCCCCAAAACCGCCGCGCTGGGCAGGGTCACCGTAAACCGGGTCCCGCCCTTGGGCAGGCTCTCCGCCCGGATCGCGCCGCCCCGGCGGCTGACGGTGTCGTTGACGATGCTCAGCCCCAGCCCGGTGCCGCCGGCGGCCCGGGAGCGGGCCTTGTCCACCCGGTAAAACCGCTTGAACACGTTGGACAGCTCCCCGTCCGGGATACCGATGCCGTTGTCCTCTACAGTGATGACGGCAGTCTCCTCCCTGGGCTCCGCCTTGACCCGGACGTAGCCGCCGGGGCGGTTATACTTGATGGCGTTCTCCGCCAGGTTGTAGATGATCTGATGGAGCTCCCCCGCCGTAGCCACCGCCGCCGCGCCGGTGATGCTGACCACCAGGATCTCCACCCCCTTCTCCTCCGCCACGGGCCGGAGCATCCGCACCACCCGCTCCAGCACCGGCGCAACCTCCGTGCGCTCCGCCGCCTCGGCCACGCCGCTATCCAGCCTGGTCAGCCGCAGCAGGTCCTCGGTGATGCGGCTGAGCCGCTCCGCCTCCTGGCCGATGTCGGTGACGAACTCCCGGGCGGTGGCATTGTCCATATCCTCGTTCTGCAGGATGGAGTCCGTCAGCAGCCGGATGGCCGCCAGGGGCGTTTTCAGCTCATGGGAGGCATCGGAGACAAACTGCCGCCGGGCGCCCTCCGTCTCCTGGAGCCGGTCCACCAGCTCGTTGAACTCCCCGGCGATCTGGGTAAACTCATCGTGGCCGGAGAGGATGGCCCGCTGGTTATAGGCCCCCTCCCGAACACCCCGGATGGCGTTCTGCAGACTGCCCAGCCGCCGGGTCAGCTGCCGGGAAAAAATCATGCTCAGCATCACCACCAGCGCGGCGATGCCGATGGAAATGCTCAGCAGAGTGCTGCTGAGATTTTCCAGCAGCGACGCCTGCTGGGTGTCGTACTCATAGACGTAGATGCCGCCGATGATCTGGTTGCGGTAGAGCACCGGCTGGGCGGCGGAGGAATGGAAGGCCCCCTCCTTGTACACGCTGTACATGTAGGAGTTGCCCTGCAGGGCCTCCACCAGGTCGTTGTAAAATACGTAGCGGCCCGTGGCGCTGCCCACCTCCCGGGTGTCGTAGAGCACCCGGCCGTAGAAGTCCGTCACGATGGCCCGGGACACCCCCGTCAGATCCACTCCCGCCAGGGCCTGTCCCACATTTTCCTCCGTCAGCTCGTCCAGGCCGGACATGGCGGTGTTCAGCGCCGCCGCGCCGCTGAGCAGGGCGCTGCGCTTGGCCTGGAACACCAGGTCCTGGCTCACCAGCAGCGGATACGTGTTCATCAGCACCATCACCGCCAGCAGCATTGCCAGGTAGCTGGCGCTGATTTTCAGCTGCAAGGAAATCCTACCCTTTAAAATAGTAGCCGACCCCCCACTTTGTCAGGATGTATTCCGGTTCCGCCGGCTGCCGCTCCAGCTTCTCCCGCAGGCGCCGGATGTGGACGTCCACCGTCCGGTAGTCCCCGGAGTAGCTGTAGCCCCACACCACGTTCATCAGGTTATCCCGGCTGTACACCCGCCGGGGGTTCTTCATCAGCAGCTCGATGAGATCGTACTCCTTTGCGGTCAGCTCCACTGTCTCCCCATCCCGGATTGCCACCCGCTGTTCGGTGTCCAGGGTCAAGTCCCCGGCGGTAATGAGGCTTGGGGCCTTTCCCTTGGCCCCTCCGGAGGCCCGGCGGAGCATGGCCCGGATGCGGGCCTTCAGCTCCAGGATGTTGAAGGGCTTGGTGATATAGTCGTCCGCCCCGCACTCAAAGCCGATGATCTTGTCCGTGTCCTCGCTGCGGGCGGTGAGCATGATGATGGGCACGTTGGAAAACTCCCGGATGCGCATGCACGCCTCCAGCCCGTCGATCTCCGGCATCATCAGATCCAGGATGATGAGGTCGAAGCCTCCCGTTCGGGCCAGCTCCACCGCCGCAGCCCCGTCATAGGCGCATTCCACCTGATAGCCCTCGTTCTCCAGGTTGAACTTGATGCCCTTTACCAGCAGGCGTTCATCATCCACAACCAATATTTTCATGAGGATTCCTCCTTGTTTTTTCACTTTCCGCCCTGCGGACACTTTTCTGGTTGAACTTCCCACGCTTATTTGCTATACTGTAGGAAACGGCGCGCCGGTTCCTCCGGCGGTCCGCCTCTATGGAGGCCGGGACGTCCGCCGCCAGACACAGTATACCATATTCTTGGAGAGAATGATATGAAAATTCGCCGCATTTACGCTCTTTTTTTCAGCCTGCTGGTCCTCTCTCTTATACAAATCTCCGAGCCCACGAGACTAACCCGCTAGACATAAT
>VSNB01000357.1 GCA_009774055.1 Clostridiales bacterium | reverse complement strand
TTGCTCGCCGCTGTAAACAGCGGCAACCGCAAAACATGGCAAATATTACTTCCGACCTTTCGGTTCGGAAGTAATAAGCTGGATGGTGAAACTTCTATCGTGAGCCACGATTTTCTGCGCCTTAGGAAACCCGGGCTGATACGCGATTTTCAGCTCGACACCCTGCTTTAGGGCGCGGGTCCTGTATTTTTCGTCTACGGCGTTTCGTAAGTGCGTCAATTCTTGCACTCTCCTTCCAAAGAAGCTCCGTGTCCATGCTCTGGCTTATGCTCCGCGTACAGCATGTTCCACCAGAAACTGTATGTCCGCCAGGTATCCCCGTCTCCGCAGAGGATAGTGAGGCTCTCCGCCTCCGGGTGGCCATAGAGCACGTCTGTTACCGCGCGCAGTACGACCTGGGCCGCCCGGTTCAGGTCGAAGCCGTAAGCGGCACAGGTGTTGAAACAGCTGATGGTCAGCTTCCGCTCTCCGCGGGACAGATTCCACAGCAGTCCGTCCACATACCACGCCGCCAGATCCTCCGCCGAGGCCAGGTAGTTCAGCGGCATGGGAAGATGGTCCCGCTGCTGGATGGTCACCTTTTCCGTCATGGCTTTTCTTCCTCCGTTTCCCGCCGGGTCCGGTTCATCACATAGAAATAGCTGGGCGCCAGAATGAGGTCCGCCCCCAGCCAGGCCAGCACCTCCGCCCACATGACGCCAGCTTCGCCCATCACCGCCGGCAGCAGCAGCGCCCCGCCGGTGCGCATGCAGAATTCCGACACGCCGGACACCATGGGCAGCAGGGTGTTTCCCATACCCTGGACGCAGCTGCGGGTCACATGGAGGATGTACAGCGCCGGCAGGCACAGCAGCATCAGCCGCAGATACTGGAAGGCCGTCTCCAGGGCCTTTCCGCTCTCCGCCGTCCCCTCGGGGATGAAGCAGGACAGCACCCACCGGCCTGCCGCCAGCATGACTGCCGCGATTACCGCCGAGGTGGCCAGAGCGATGACCAGCCCCGACCGCATGCCCCGGGAAATCCGGTCCAGCTTCCCGGCGCCCAGGTTCTGACCGGTGTAGGTGGTCATGGCGTAGCCATAGGAGGTGGCGGCGATCTCCAGTACGCCGTAGAGCTTGTTGGTGGCGGTATATCCGGCGATGAAGGCCACGCCGAAGCCGTTGACAATGGTCTGGATAATCATGCCGCCCACGGCGATGATGGTGTTTTGCAGGGCCATGGGCAGGCCCAGGGTCATCAGACGCCCGCACAGGGCCCCGTCCGGCTTCCAGTCCGCCCGGGACAGGCGCAGCGCCTCGATCCGGCACAGCCGCCAGATACAGCATCCCGCCGCCAGGCACTGGGCCAGGACGGTAGCCGCTGCCGCACCCTGGACGCCCCACCGGAATCCCAGCACGAACCAGAAATCCAGGACGATGTTGGTCACGGAGGCCGCCGCCATAGCGATAAGAGGCGTCCGCCCGTCTCCCAAAGCCCGCAGGGCGGCGGCGGCGAAGTTATACGCCGTCACCACCGGCAGGCCCGCGAACAGCAGCCGCAGGTAGGCCATGGCAATGGGCCGGATCTCCTCCGGAGTCCGCAGGAGGACCACCACCGGCTCCGCCAGGGCCTGGCTGCCCGTCGTGATCACCGCTGCGCAGAGAACCGACAAAAGGACGGCGTTGGCCATGGTCTGCCGCAGGCGTCCATAGTCCCCCGCGCCGAACCGCTGGGCCAGGAGAATGGAAAAGCCCTGTGTAAATCCCTGGATGGTCCCCAGGGTCAGCCAGTTGAGCCAGTCCACCGCACCCAGGGCCGCCAGGGCATCCACGCCCAGAACCTTCCCTACCACGGCGGTGTCCACCACGGTGTACATCTGCTGGAAAATATTCCCCGCCATCAGGGGCAGGGAGAACAGAAGCAGCAGCTTCCACGGACTGCCCTCCGTCTGTACCATCATACCTGCCTGTCGTTTCATGGTTCCCTCCACATTATTTTTTCGCATTGGGACTGTTATACACTATTCCGTACCAAATTGCAAGACAAAAAACGAAGATTGCGGCAAAATTGCGGGAAATATCCGGAATTTGCGCAAAGATAAAGCGGCGGCCCCGATAGGGGGCCGCCGCCGCTGCCGCATTACAGGTTTTCCTCGTCCTCAGCAAAGGGATCGCCCAGAGGCGGTATGACGGGATCGTCGAATATCTCCTGGGGAATCACGACCTCCGGCACAGCCACAGGCTCCGCCTTCGGCAGAGGCGCGGGCTCCGGTTCAGCCGGGGCAACGGGTTCCGGCGAAGGCTCCGGCACGGGTTCCTCCGCGGGCTCCTCCGCCTGCGGCTCCTGCAAAGGCGCGGGCGCAGGCTCCGGAAGAGGTTCGGGTTCCGGCTCCGGCTCCGGCTCGGCCGCCTTAGGATACTCCAGGT
>VSNB01000356.1 GCA_009774055.1 Clostridiales bacterium | reverse complement strand
GCATCGAGCGGTCATTGCACAATCCAGGCCGCTCAAGGAACTACGTTCCTTGAGAATCCTCCTGCATTACGGGGGTTATTTGTTTTTGCGCTTCCACTGGTGTCTGTCCGGTCTGAAGCAGGCGGCTCCCATGGATCGGGCGAAGCGTCTATCCGACGATGTTATCGGCAGACCCTACCGTCTTACACGCTGGAGCTCCCGGGGCAGTCCCGTTAGAACGTCCCCCTAGCAGACCCTACCCCTTTAACAGGCCGGCAGGCGGAGTCGGTCAATTACCAAGCCCCTAGATTAGATACCCGTAGGACCGGACATTCGGAGGCTTCGCCCATCAACCAAACCCGCCGCACAGTCCTTTATCCCCCGTATAGGGCAAAGGCGCGCACGCGCCTGCCCGTCTAGGGGTTCTTAGACCGTAGGTCTAAGCGCGTTTTTGCCTACTTTTGGCGCGGGCCAAAAGTAGGCGCGGAGTCCGGGGCCGCGTAGGTCCCGGGCCGATTCGAGAAACAACTCCCGTTCGCCGCCGGAAGCGGCGAAGAGAAACGCCCCCTAAAGAGCATTGTCCTCTATTTTACGGCGGAGGCGGAGGACTGTCAAGGGAAGGATGAAAATTACCAGCAAAAATCTGTAAAACAAGAACCCTTTCGGAGGAGAGGGAAATAAGGAAACGGGGAAGCCGCGGCTCCCCCAGTTCCCTTATTTGGCCTTTCTGACAAGCGCCTTCTCCAGCCAGTCCTTCCCGTCAACGAAACGGGAAACAATAAACGATACCACATAGTCGCCGGCGGCGTTAATCATGGTCGCCGGAGGATCTACCAGATTGCCGATGGCAACCAGGATCGGGTAGGCCAGCTCCATCTGGTTGGGAAAGAAAATAGAGCAGATGATATACTCGCCGATGTAGCCGCCGCCGGGGACGCCGCTCATACCCACAGAGGAAAGGACGGCGACCAGAACCACCTTGACCAGCATACCGACGCCCTCGAAGGGTACGCCGAATACGCCGAGAACAAAAGCGATCTTCAGCACGCAGGAGAAGCAGGAGCCGTCCATATGCATGGTGGCCCCCAGGGGCACCACCATGTCGCTGACATCCTTGGAGATACCGGTGTCTTCGGCTTCCTCCATGTTGGTGGGAATCGTAGCCACAGAGGAGCAGGTGCCCAGGGAGACGATGGCGGGCTTGGCGATGTGGCGGAACATGACGCCCACGCCCTTCCGTCCGCCGCCAAACCAGGCGAAGAGGGGGAACGCCGTGAACACGTACACCAGGCACAGGGGATAGTATACCAGCAGTGCGCGGCCGTAGTTCTCCGTAATCTGGGGCCCGTAGGTGGCGACCAGGTCGGCGAAAATGCCGAAGAAGGCGATGGGGGCGTAGTAGGTGACGATCTTGACCACCTTCAGCATCACGCCGGACAGGTCCTCCAGGAAGCGGCCTACGGGGGTGTTCCGGCCGCCGTTGAGGTTCACGCCGAAGCCGAAGAGCAGGGAGAACACAATCAGAGGCAGCATGGCCCGGCGGCTGAGGAGGCTGACAAAGTCCTCGGCGGTGAAGAAATTCACGACCATCTGGGCCATGGTGGCGTGCTCGCCGATTTCCTCGGTGGGAATCTCCGTCCAGGGAATCAGCACCGGCGGGAACAGGCGCATCAGCAGGTACATGATGACCGCCGCGATGGCGCCGGTGACTACGAAGGTGGCTACGGTGACGCCCATGATCCTGCCGGCGCGCCGGCGGCTCTCCATATTGGCTACGGCGCTGGAGATAGAGGAGAAAACCATGGGGACCACCACGCAGAACATCATATTGATGAACACGGTACCCATGGGCTTGAGGATGGTGGCCCCGGTGCCGGAGATAACGCCGCCTCCCTCGTCCACGGCCGCGGGCCACAGCCAGCCCGCGATGCAGCCCAGCGCCATGGCGGCCAGCATAACGCCCAGGAAGAGGTAGTTTTTCGCTATGGATTTCCGGTTAAGCTCTTTGCTCATGTTTTGTTCCTCCTAAAACAGATTCCACATTTACATATTTATATGTTAAGGCTTTCGTCCCGGATTTCGCCCTCACAGACGATGTTGGTGGGGCCGGTGAGCCAGATGGCCTGGACGGACGAGCAGTCCCGGTCGATGGTGACACGGAGCTCGCCGCCAGGGACGGTTACGGCCACGTCCTCACCGCTGACCCTGCCCAGCAAAGTGAGGGCCAGAACCACCGAGCCGGTGCCGGTGCCGCAGGCGTAGGTGAAATCCTCCACGCCCCGCTCGTAGGTCAGCTCGACGATATGGTCGGGAGAGGTGACCTCATAGAAGTTGACGTTCGCGCCCTTGGGGAAGGCGGGGTGCCGGCGGAGGGCCCGGCCCAGGTCCCGCAGATCCTCCATGGTCTTGCCACCCAGGCCCGGGAGGGGGATGGCGGCATGGGGCCTGA
>VSNB01000355.1 GCA_009774055.1 Clostridiales bacterium | reverse complement strand
AGATGTGGATAATCGACAGATACATGGGGGCCGATCCGGTTCAGACCGGACGGGCTGCAGTGGAAGCGCAAAAACCAATTACATCTCGTAATCATAAGGGATTCTTAAACCACAGGTTTAAACGCGTTTTTGCCTACTTTTGCCGCGGGGCAAACGCAGGCGCGGAGTCCGGGGCCGCGAGGTCCCGGGGCTGCGATGAGAAACCACTCCCGTTCGCCGCCGGAGGCGGCAAAGATGACTACGCTTCTTTCCGCAGTTCGATAATGCGGTCGCGCAAAACGGCCGCATATTCGAACTCCATCATCTTGGCTGCTTCCTTCATCTGCTTCTCCAGCTTGGCGATCTCCTCCGCGACCTCGGCCTTGGTCAGCTTCTTGCCGGACTTCTTCTGGGCCTCCGCCTCGGACTTCGAAAGCTCCAGAATCTCCCGCACGGACTTGATAACCGTCTTAGGTACGATCCCGTGCTCCTTGTTAAAATCATCCTGAATTTTCCGCCGCCGCTCCGTCTCGTCCATGGCGGAGCGCATACTCCGCGTAACGGTGTCGGCGTAGAGAATCACCACGCCCTCGGCATTCCGGGCCGCGCGGCCGATAGTCTGGATGAGACTGGTTTCGCTGCGGAGAAAGCCCTCCTTGTCCGCGTCCAGAATGGCAACCAGGCTGACCTCCGGCATGTCCAGGCCCTCCCGCAGGAGGTTGATGCCCACCAGCACGTCGAATTCCCCCAGCCGCAGGTCCCGGATGAGCTCCATCCGTTCGATCGTCTCCACGTCGTGGTGCATATACCGCACCTTGATGCCTGCCTTCTGGAGATACTGGGTCAGGTCCTCCGCCATTTTTTTCGTCAGGGTAGTTACCAGCACCCGCTCGTTCCGGGCGGACCGGGCGTTGATCTCCCCGATAAGGTCGTCGATCTGCCCCTGGACGGGACGGACCTCCACCCGGGGGTCCAGCAGGCCCGTGGGCCGGATGACCTGTTCCACGATCTGGTCCGCCTGGCTCCGCTCGTACTCCGCCGGGGTGGCGGAGACGAACACCGCCTGATGGAACCGGGTCTGGAACTCGTCAAACTTCAAGGGCCGGTTGTCGAAGGCGCAGGGCAGGCGGAAGCCGTACTCCACCAGGCTTTCCTTTCTGGCCCGGTCGCCGTTGAACATGGCCCGGACCTGGGGCAATGTCACGTGGCTCTCATCCACGAACAGCACAAAGTCGTCGGGGAAGTAGTCCATCAGCGTCAGAGGCGGGGACCCCACGGGCCGGCCGGAAATGACCCGGCTGTAGTTCTCGATGCCGTTGCAGTACCCCAGCTCCCGCATCATCTCGATGTCGTACATGGTCCGCTGGCGGATGCGCTGGGCCTCCACCAGCTTGCCGTTTTCTACGAACCACTTCTCCCGGTCCGCCACCTCCTTCTCGAGCTCCACGATGGCGCGGTCCATTTTCTCTTTGGAGGTGACATAGTGGCTGGCGGGCCAGACGGGGATATTGGTCAGCCGACGGGTGACGGTGCCGGTAACGGGGTTGATCTCGCTGATGCGGTCGATCTCATCGCCGAAAAATTCCACCCGGATGGCGGAATCCTTCCAGTAGGCGGGCCATAATTCCACCGTGTCCCCCCGGACCCGGAACATGTTGCGCTCGAAGGCGATGTCGTTGCGCTCGTAGCGGATGTCGATGAGCCGGTGGAGCAGCTCGTTGCGCTCCATCTGGGCTCCCACCCGCAGGGTGACCATCATCTTCTCGAAATCCTCCGGCTCTCCCAGGCCGTAAATACAGCTGACGGAGCTGACCACGATCACATCCCGCCGCTCCAGCAGGGAGGCGGTGGCGGCCAGACGCAGCCGGTCGATCTCCTCGTTGACGGAGGCGTCTTTCTCGATGAAGGTGTCCGTGTGGGGAATGTAGGCCTCCGGTTGGTAGTAGTCGTAGTAGGAGACGAAGTACTCCACCGCATTGTTGGGGAAGAACTCCTTGAACTCCTCGCACAGCTGGGCGGCCAGGATCTTGTTGTGGGCTAGCACCAGGGTGGGCCGCTGGACGGCCTCGATGACCTTGGCCATGGTGTAGGTTTTGCCGGAACCGGTGACGCCCAGCAGGACTTGCTCTCGGAGACCGTCCTCGATGCCCTGGGCCAGCTTGGCGATGGCCTGGGGTTGGTCGCCGGAGGGGGTGTATTCGGATATTACTTCAAAAGCAGGCATAGGTAACCTCCCGTTTATACGGATCCTCAATAAAAAACAATTCTTTTATTGGGCCGCAGAGAATATTGTCCATACTTTTCCTGGAACACCGCGATAAAAACATTTAAATTTTATTACTTCCGAACCGAAAGGTCGGAAGGAATATTTGCCATGTTTTGCGGTTGCCGCTGTTTACAGCGGCGAGCAAA
>VSNB01000354.1 GCA_009774055.1 Clostridiales bacterium | reverse complement strand
GGAACGTAGTTCCTTGAGCGACCTTTTGCTTCTTTTCGCTCGCGCGAAAAGAAGGCCCCGCCCCGGCAGGGGCAAAGTTAAAATAAGAAAGGAGCCCCGCCGCCGCGCAGCGGCGGAACGAAACATTCTTCAACGAAGACACAAGAAAAAAGCGGAGCGGCCCGCAGGGCCGCAAATTGCACGTGCCGCCGCAGGCGGCAGGGAAAGAAGGTAATACCATGGCAGGCAACCGCATCGGACGCATTAACGAAGAAATCCAGCGGGAATTGGCAAATCTCCTGCGGACAGTCAAGGATCCCCGCCTCCAGGGCGGGTTAGTGACCATCACCCACGTGGATACGACCAACGACCTCCGCTATGCAAAAATCTATATCAGCGCACTGAACAAGGACGATGAAAAAGACATGATGAAAGGCTTGAGGTCCGCCTCCGGCTACCTCCGCCGGGAGCTGGGGGCCGCCCTGCGGCTCCGCTATACGCCGGAGCTCCAGTTTGTGGCAGACGACTCCATCCAGCAGGGGGCCCATATCCTGGAGATGCTCCGGGACCCCAGTGTGGTCAAGCCTGCCAACCCCGCCAACGAGCACATTATCCTGGAGGACGAAAAATGAGCGGAATTTCCACCAAGGAGGCCGCCGCCCTGCTGCGGCGGAAAGACGATATCCTGATTCTGACCCACCGCCGTCCCGATGGGGACACCACCGGCTGCGCCGCCGGGCTGTGCCTGGCTTTGCGAAAGCTGGGCAAGACTGCCTGGCTGCTGAAAAACCCCGATATGACCGAGATCAATGGGACCTATGTCCGGAACCTCTGGGCTCCGGCGGACTTTACGCCGGGGTTCGTGGTGTCGGTGGACATCGCCGCCAGAAGCCTCTTTTTCCCGGCGGCGGAGGCGTATTTTGACCGCATCGGACTGGCGGTGGACCATCATCCCTCCTTTGAGGGCTTCGGGGAGGCGCAGTGCGTGAACGCTTCCTGCGCCGCCTGCGGGGAGATCGTGTATGAGATCTGCCGGGAACTGGGGGAGATCTCGCCGGAGATCGCCCTGCCCCTCTATGCCGCCGTGGCTACGGATACGGGCTGCTTTGTCTATGCCAATACCACCGCCAATACCCACCGGACGGCGGCGGCGCTGCTGGAAACCGGCATCGATTATTTTGCCGTGAACAAGCGGCATTTCCGGACCAAGACCCGCAAACGCATCGCCATTGAGGCGGAGCTCATGGGGAAGGCGGACTTCTTCCACGAGGGCCGGGGCGTGTTCCTGACCATTCCCCTGTCCATGATGGAGCGCGTGGGCGCGGATGAAAACGATCTGGAGGACATCTCCTCGCTGGCGGGAATCATTGAGGGCGTGGACTGCGGCGCAGTGCTGCGGGAGCTGAAGCCGGGGGAGTGGAAGCTGAGTCTCCGCACCGGGGCCAACGGACGGGTGAACGCTACCCGGGCCTGCGGCCTGCTGGGCGGCGGAGGCCATGCGATGGCCGCCGGAGCCTCCCTGCAGGGAACCCTGGAGCAGGTGAAAGAGCGGGTCCTGGCGGCGGTAGACCAGGTGAAGCGGGATTGACCGACGGAATATGAGACAGGTAGACGCGGAGGGAATTTCTTATATGGAGCCCCTCCAGGGCGGCGGAGGCGGGTGCAGGGCAGTCTTGAGGCCGCCTCTCATTAGTGGTGCAAAAACGGCGCGGGGCGGGAGAAATCCCGCCCCGGCGCGATGTTTGAATTACAGCCCCAACAGCGGCGTTTTCTTCGCGTCAAACTCTTCCTGCGTGATAACGCCGCTGTCCAGCAGTTCCTTGAATTTTTTCAGTTCATCAGCGGCGGAAACAGCGACTGTTTGACCACTTTTCTGTTTTTTGCATTCTTCAACTTTAATGCGTATATAATCGGCGACTTCTTTCATTTGGCTATTTAATACGCTGCCCTCAAATGTAAAACTGTTTTCATTGAAAAAGTTGCTTGCCCTGTTATTCATTAATGCGCTTGCCGTTTCCAACTGCAGGTAGCCAAGCTGCATGCCCGATTCTTTAAATTGGATTCCAATGCAATCTGCATAGTATATTGTCTTTTCACCATCAGAAAAATTTCCAGTCAGAATAGATCCAGGTGTTACGCTTGTCTTAATGATAACTTTGTCCTCAAATACAATCAGTCTGCGTCCGCGAGAGCCTGTAATATCGTATATAACTCCATCCACATTTGTCTCTTTTTTTAATGTTCTCCTGTGAATGTGGGTTTCAAGATAATAGATTGCTTCTATCCATTGCTCCTTTTGTTTGCCGCCAACGGATAATAAAAATTTTTGCTATCGTTGGTTAAAATTGTAATAATGCCACTCGTCAGTGCAGATGGCTTACCGCTATTACTCCCGAATTAGAACATAGGAAATCTGGCTATGTTGAAAGAAAGCGGAGACCTTATCAGGGCAATGTTGT
>VSNB01000353.1 GCA_009774055.1 Clostridiales bacterium | reverse complement strand
ATATGTGTATAAGGGACAGGATCAAGACCCACATCGAGAGCGTCAAGGAGACGAAGAAGATCACCAACGCCATGTACCTCATCGCCTCCACCAAGCTGCGCCGGGCCCGGCAGGAGCTGGAGAACACCCGGCCCTACTTCGAGGCCCTGCGGGGGGAGATCAAGCGGGTGTTCCGGACGGCCAAGGACGTGGACAGCCACTATTTCTTCTCCGGCGACGATGAGCCCATAAAGGAGGGGACCTACGGCTGTCTGGTCATCACCGCCGACAAGGGTCTGGCTGGCGCATACAACCAGAACGCCATCCGGGAGGCCATGCGCCTCCTGGGACAGCACCCGGACATGAAGCTGTTCGTGGTGGGCGAGTACGGCCGGCGGTTCTTCGCCCAGCGGAATATCCCCATTGAGTACAGCTTCCTCTACACCGCCCAGAACCCCACCATGGCCCGTGCCAGGGAGATCAGCGCCCTGCTGCTGGATGGCTACGACCGGGGGGAGCTGCAGAAGATTTTCGTGGTATACACCGACATGGCCGGCGCCATGTCCTTCCAGGCCCGGTCTACCCGGCTGCTGCCCTTCCACCGGACCTATTTTGCTGACAATCCCAAGGTGGAGGAGCCGGTGGCCTCCCCCTTTGAATTCCTGCCCAACGCCCGGGCGGTGCTCAACAGCATGATGCCGAGCTACATATCCGGGTTTATCTACAGCGCCCTGATCGACAGCTTCTGCTGCGAGCAGAACGCCCGCATGACGGCCATGGACAGCGCCAACCAGAATGCGGAAAAGCTGCTGGGCGAGCTGTCCCTGGAGTTCAACCGGGTCCGTCAGGCGGCCATTACCCAGGAGATCACCGAGATCTCCGCCGGGGCCAAGGCCCAGCGCAATCACAACCGGAGGTGAAAGATTTGGAAAGAGGAATCATCGTACAAATATCCGGCCCCGTGGTGGACGTGGAGATCCAGGACGGCGCGCTGCCCGCCCTGCGGGAGGCGCTGACCGTGGAGAAGGACGGGACGGTGCGGGTCATGGAGGCGGCCCAGCACATCGGGCGGAATACCGTCCGGTGCGTGATGCTCTCCCCCAGCGAGGGGCTGGCCCGGGGACTGGCCGTGGACGTCCCCGGCCGGACCATACAGGTGCCAGTAGGCCGGGCCACCCTGGGCAGAATGTTCAACGTGCTGGGCCAGCCCATCGACGGCGGCGGCCCGGTGCCGGAGGGCACCCCGGTCCAGAGCATCTACCGCAAGCCCCCATCCTTTGAGGAGCAGAGCCCGGCGGTGGAAATCCTGGAGACGGGCATCAAGGTCATCGACCTGCTGGAGCCCTACCCCAAGGGGGGAAAGATCGGCCTCTTCGGCGGGGCCGGCGTGGGCAAGACGGTGCTCATCCAGGAGCTCATCCACAACGTGGCCATGGAGCACGGCGGCTACTCCATCTTCACCGGCGTAGGCGAGCGCTCCCGCGAGGGCAACGACCTGTGGCGGGAAATGCGGGAGAGCGGCGTCAGCGACAAGACAGCTCTGGTCTTTGGACAAATGAACGAGTCCCCCGGCGTGCGGATGCGGGTGGCCCTGTCGGGGCTGACCATGGCGGAGCACTTCCGGGACAAGGAGCACAAGGACGTGCTGCTGTTCATTGACAACATCTTCCGCTTCGTCCAGGCGGGCAGCGAGGTATCCACCCTCCTGGGCCGGATGCCCTCCGCCGTGGGCTACCAGCCCACACTGGCCGGGGAAATGGGGGAGCTCCAGGAGCGAATCACCTCCACCAAGGAGGGCTCCGTCACCTCGGTCCAGGCGGTGTACGTCCCCGCCGACGACCTGACGGATCCCGCCACCGCCACCACTTTCGCCCATCTGGACGCCACCACGGTTCTGAGCCGGAAGATCTCCGAGCAGGGCATCTATCCGGCGGTGGACCCCCTGGCCTCCTCCTCCCGGATTCTGGAGGCCAGCGTAGTGGGCGAAAAGCACTACCACACCGCCCGGAAGGTCCAGGAAATTCTGGAAAAATACCGGGAGCTCCAGGACATCATCGCCATCCTGGGCATGGACGAGCTCAGCGACGAGGACCGGAACACCGTGGCCCGGGCCCGGCGGCTCCAGCGGTTCCTAGCCCAGCCCACCCACGTGGCGGAGAAGTTCACCGGCATCCCCGGCGTGTACGTGCCCCTGAAGGATACCCTGGAGAGCTTCGGGGCCATTGTGGACGGGGAGCTGGACCAGTACCCGGAGGCCGCCTTCTACAACGTGGGCTCCTGGCGGGACGTGGTGGAGAAGGCGAAAAGACTGGAAGCGGGTGAGCTGTAATGGAAACCTTCCAGGTACACATTCTGGCGGCGGACAAGACCTTCTACGAGGGCCCCTGCGTGAGCCTGACCATCCCCACCAGCGACGGGGAGCAGGGCATCTGGGCCCACCACAGCAACATGAT
>VSNB01000352.1 GCA_009774055.1 Clostridiales bacterium | reverse complement strand
CCCCCGCCTCACGAGCCCCGCGTCTATCCGCCTTCGCCAAAACGGCCGCCAAACGCCACACTTTTTCGACAAGCGGTGTATTATTTCCGAGCTTTAAGCTCGGAAATAATACACACCGCCTCCGCCGCGGCGGAGATCGGCAGGTCGTTCTGGAGAAGCAGGGATTTGACCGCGTTCGTGCGCCGCTGGGCAATGAGGTGGGAGAGCGTTTCCCCGCCGGAGAGCTCCTTGGCCAGGCGGCACAGCTTGGTCCGTCCCCTCCGTGGCCTGGATCATCCCCTTGAGCTGGATGTTGGCGGCCATGCCGGTGAATACGTAGAGGTTGGCGGGCAGCTTCATGAGCTGCTCCTGGTCGAAGAGAATGTTCATCAATGTCCCTCCACAGCAGGCGTATTCCACGCCCTTTAGGCGTGGAACGGGGTTGCCCCCCGTTCAGAATAATAAACGCTGTCTGCATGATAGTACATATTTTCCCGTTTGGGAACGATTTTGCGAAAACAGCGGAATATTTTTTTGACGTTGCACGGGGAGGGAAAATCTTTTATAATGGAGGCACATCCGCCGGAAGGAGAGAGGCCATGCACTACCAGCCCCTGACGCCCCGCAGACCCCTGCAGGTGCGGGAAATCTATACGGTGCACTATTTTGAATATACCAGCGCCTGCTCCTTCCCCGGGGAGAGCCACGACTTCTGGGAGCTCCTGTACGTGGACAGGGGGGAGCTCCAGGTTACCGCCGGGGAGCGGACCTGCCGCCTGGGGCGGGGGCGGCTCATCTTCCACGCCCCGGGGGAGTTCCACGCCCTGTCCGCCGTGGGGGTGGCGCCGGACCTGGTGGTGGTGAGCTTCCGGTGTGACAGTCCGGAGATGGCCTTCTTCCAGGGGCTGACGGCGGAGGCCGGGGAGGAGGAGCGGGCATTGCTGGCTCGGATTGTGGCGGAGAGCGGCGCGGCCTTCTCCACGCCCCTGGGGGACCCCTACGCCGCCGTTCTGGCGCGGAGGGAGGAGGCCCCCTTCGGCGGGGAGCAGCTGCTGTGCGCCGCCCTGGAGGAGCTGCTCATCCGGATGATCCGCCGGGGAACCGCCCAGGCCCCGGCGGCCCGGCCACGGGAGGATGCCGGGGCCCTGGAGCAGGTGATGGACTACCTGTCGGCCCGGCTGGACCGGCAGCTGACCCTGGAGGAGATCTGCCAGGACAACCTGGTAGGCCGGAGCCAGCTCCAGAAGCTGTTCCACACCCGCACAGGCGGCGGCGTGATGGAGTACTTCATCGGACTGAAGATGCAGGCCGCACGGCGGATGATCCGGGAGGGGCGGCTCAATTTCACCCAGATTGCCGCCCGGCTGGGGTTCCAGTCCCTCCACTATTTCTCCCGCCGTTTCCGCCAGGCCACCGGCATGTCCCCCAGCGAATATGAGCGCAGCGTCAAGATGCTGCTGGAGCTGGACGGCGTATATCCGGACGATCGTGCAAATAATGGATAGGATCGTCTATTCCCATTTTGTGCCGCCGGGGCTACAATAAGCCGTAGGAACATACAGCAGGGGATACCCCCTATCCCAATACGCAGAGAAAAAGGAGAGAGGAAAAATGAACAAAAAACCTGTTTTAGTCATCATGGCCGCCGGCATGGGCAGCCGCTACGGCGGGCTCAAGCAGCTGGACCCCGTGGGGAACCACCACCAGGTGATTCTGGACTACTCCATCTACGACGCCCGTCGGGCGGGCTTCGAGACGGTGGTGTTCGTCATCAAGCCTGAGATCGAGGAGGACTTCAAGTCCCTGGTGGGCAGCCGGCTGGAGAAGTGCATGGACGTGAAGTACGTCTACCAGCTCAAGGAGGACCTGCCGGAGGGCTACGCCGTCCCGGCGGAGCGGACCAAGCCCTGGGGGACCGCCCAGGCCGCCCTGGCCGCCCGGAACGTGGTGGACGGCCCCTTCGCCGTCATCAACGCCGACGACTACTACGGCCCCGAGGCGTTCAAAGAGATATTCGACTACCTCAGCGGCCATCCCGACGGAGATGTGTACGAGTACGCCATGGTGGGCTACCTGCTGAAGAACACCGTCACGGAGAACGGCACCGTGGCCCGGGGCGTCTGCGAGGAGACGGCGGACCACTTCCTCACCCAGGTCACCGAGCGCACCAAGATCGAGAAGGGCGAGCCCCCCCGCTACACCGAGGACGACGGCAAGACCTGGACGGACCTGCCCGGGGATACCATCGTGTCCATGAACATGTGGGGCTTTAACCGCAGCTTCCTGGACGAGGCATGGGCCCGGTTCCCCCGGTTCCTTGACAAGGCCCTGGCGGAGAATCCCGCCAAGGCGGAATACTTCCTGCCCACGGTGGTCAGCTGGCTCATCAACGAGGGCAAGGCCAGGGTGAAGGTGCTGCGCAGCGCGGACAAGTGGTACGGCGTCACCTACCGTGAGGACAAGCCCACGGTAGAGGCGGCGATTCAGGAGAAGACGGCGTCGG
>VSNB01000351.1 GCA_009774055.1 Clostridiales bacterium | reverse complement strand
TTGCCGCTGTTTACAGCGGCGAGCAAAACGGCTTGCATCAAAGGTATTATTTCCGAGCTTTAAGCTCGGAAATAATACCACATGGACGGGCATCTATAGTCGGCCTCACCAGCAGAAGATCGCCGTATCCAAAATAACGCTGCTTTGGTTTCATTACCGGAGCAGCGATTTTTTATTCCCTCACCCGGCACATTCCCCTCCCGTTTTCGTCTAAGCAAGTGAAAGGGGAGATCCTCATGGACAAAAAACTGCTGGGCCTCTACAGCCTGGCCCATTTCTGGGTGGACCTGAGCTGCGCGCTGCTGGTGTTCAGGACCATGGCGGGCGGGGCGGACTTCGCCCTCTGCCTGCTTTTCTACAACTTCTGCGCCTTCGCCCTGCAGATGCCCCTGGGCCTGCTGGCGGACCGGCTGGATCGGAACGGCGCGGTGTCCGCCGCCGGATGCGCCCTCACCGCCCTGGCCTTTCTGCTCCCTTGGTCCCTTCCCGCCGCCGTGACGGCGGGAACGGGCAACGCCCTGTTCCACCTGGGCGGCGGCATCGACGTCCTGAACCGGAGCCGGGAGCGGGCCTGGGCCCTGGGGGTGTTCGTCTCACCGGGAGCCCTGGGGCTGTTTCTGGGAACCCTGTGGGGCAGGGGGGAGGCCCCGGGCTTCCGGCTGGCCCCGGCGGGGCTTCTCCTGCTGGGCGGAGCCGTCCTGCTGCTGTGCCGCCGGACCTTCGGCTCGCTGCGCTCCGGCAATGCAACCGTGGACCTGGAGGCCCCCGGGAGGTACGCCCCGCTGGCGCCCCTGTTCCTGGTGGTGGTCCTGCGCTCCTATATGGGCATGAACCAGGCGTTCCCCTGGAAGGGGGAGTGGGCCTTGGCCCTCACCCTGGCCCTGGTCCTGGGCAAGACGGCGGGGGGCTTCGCCATGGACCGCCGGGGCGCGAAAAGGTCATCCACCGTCAGCCTGGGACTGGCCGCCCTCCTGTATCTGGCCTCGGCCCTGCCCCTGCCGGGGATTCTGGCGGTATTCCTGTTCAATATGACCATGCCGGTAACCCTGTGGGCGGCGGCGAGGGTGATGCCGGGGGCCAAGGGCTTCGCCTTCGGCCTGATGACCTTCGCGCTGTTTCTTGGATTTCTGCCCTCCTGGCTGGGGTGGCCCAGCCTGCTGGCGGGACCGGCGGGCTATGGGCTGATGGCTCTGACCAGTCTGGCGCTGCTGTGGTTTCCTCTTCGGAAGGGGGCGGCAAGATGCTGAAAATCCTGGCGGTGTCCCTGGCGCTGACGCTGGCGTTCGAGGAGGGCTTCGCCCTGGCCTGGGGCCTCCGGGGGCGGCGGGAGCTGGGGCTGGTGGCCCTGATGAACTGCCTGACCAACCCGCCGGTAGTTCTGCTGTACTACACCGCCGCGGGGCTTTGGCATTGGAACGCCGCCGCGGTGACGCTGGTCCTGGAGGCGGCGGCGGTACTGGCGGAGTGGAGGTGCTGCCGGGCGTACTCGGAGCAGGTGAAGCGTCCCTTCCTCTTCGCGCTGCTCATCAATCTGTTTTCCTATGGCGCGGGGTGCGTCATCAATCTGCTGTAAATGGAGGATTTGCGATGAAAAAGCTTTTGATTCTAACGCTGTCCCTTGCCGCCGCGCTGTCCCTGACGGCGGTAGCCCACGCGGACGTGATCGCCGGACCGGCGGCTGCGCTGTACTTAGGCACGCGGTTTCTGCCGTGGGTCCTGGTGGGAGCTGCCCTGGGCGTCACGGCGTATTTATTGCGGAAATTCTGGAAAAAGAAAAAGTGAGGTGTTTCACGTGAAACATCTGTTTGCGGCATTCCTGTCGCTGCTGGCGCTCCTGGCCCTGGCCGCGCCCGCCTGCGCGGACGCCTGGCAGGACCCTCCCAGCGACCGCTTCTTCGAGAGCCATCGGGGCCAGTGCACATACGAAAACCGGCGTTACTACGCCAACGGAAAGGAGGGTTTCATCACCCTCTGGGACGCCCCCGGCGGGAGCGAGGTGCGGGCCCAGTATGAAAACGGGGAAGTCCTGTGGACTAGCTGCACCTACAGGAGCTGGGCCCTGGTCAGCCGGCGGGAGGACCGGACGGGAACCGCCGGCTGGGTGAAGCTGGCCGACCTGTACCGGCTGTACGATTATATCTCCTTCCAGGAAAAATACGGGGACCAGTTCCGGGAGTACGGCGGCGAGCTCGGGGACTACGCCCTCCGGGAGGGGGAGGTGTATTTCGGACTGTGGGAACACCCCTACGACTCCTGGCCCAGGGAGTGGCTGGAGATGCGCCCGGCGCTTCTGGACGCCCTCCGGGGCACGGCGGGCCAGGATGGCTGTATTTCCGAAGTTTACATCGATCGGAACGGCTGGAGCTGGGGTTTTGTAAAAGAGCTGTCCGATATCCGGAACTTTTGGATTCTGCTGGACAATCCCGAATGCGACGGGCTTATGTGCTGCATCGGTCCGGTGGACAGCCTGGACAGCCTGATCTACAG
>VSNB01000350.1 GCA_009774055.1 Clostridiales bacterium | reverse complement strand
TAGAATTACTTCTAAGAAATCCGCTATTTTTTCTCATTTTCGCTGTCCGAGTTTCTCAAAAATTTTGTCGCGCTACATTGACTACCGCGCTGTTCTCATGTAGAATAGGAATAGATGAAAATAGATTATTGCCCTTACAGCAGAGAGGAGCATGCGAGTATGAACGGCAATCCGGCTTATCAGGAGGAGTTTCGGGAGGAACTGCTGAACGGAGAATTTGTGGCTATGTCCCCACGGCCTATGTTCAGAAGCAGTACCAATAGGTGACGGTATGCAGATTGGCGAGAAAATTTTTTATCTGGCAAGGAAGAAACTCGCAGGAATCCTGACGGATTTCAAGAGTTTCTGACGCAGCCAGACGAAACATTTTCCGTCAAGATACGTGCCGGCGCCTATTGGTACAGCTTCTCAACCACAACCGCGTAGCGAGCAATATTTGCCGCATTTTGCAAATAGGTTGGAGAACAGCACCTGCACGATTATTGCGGACGGGATGAACCTCTGCCTGACGGAGAAGGACCGGTTTGTTCCCGACATGATGGTGGTCTGCGACCGGGATAAGATCCGGAATGACGGCGTTCATGGCGCACCGGATCTGGTGGTAGAGGTGCTCTTCCCGCGAACAGCCTACCGGGACTGGGGCTATAGGATGGAACTGTACGCAAAGGGCGGCGTTCGGGAATACTGGCTCGTCAGCCCTGCTGAAGAATCCGTGGAGGTATACCTGCCGGAGGAGGGGCGGTTTGCCCTGCGGGACGTTTAGAACCTGTATTCACAACCGTTGCACGCCGTCTGGACGGTCTTTTTCCCGCCATACTGCGTCGATTTCCCTTGCCATACGTCAGGATTGCTGCAGGAAAGCTCCTTGCCTGACGAGAAAAATCCTCGCCCATACGGCATCCCCCGGTTATGAATACAGGTTCTTACATCTACTGGCCCTGGACGAAGGAGGTCCAGACCGAGGAGGAGCGGGCGGAGGCGGTCACTCACTTCCGGTGCAGCCTGTACGATGACTTCGACATATCTCTGGAGGACATCTTCAAGGGACTCCTCCCATGATGCAGCCTGTGAAAGGAGGCGGATTCCATGCTTTCCCTGTTAAGGGACCATGTCAGCGACGCGGCTGCGCCGTTTATTTTCGTCATTCTGTTCCTGGTCATTGTGGGCGCGGCGTTGTGGCTGACGCCCCGGCTGGCGAAATGGCTGGATAAAAAGGAAGCCGGACACAAGGGCTATTATGACGGGATGCTCACCGAGGACCCCAATGCGCAGGAAAAAGGGGAGGGGGATGCGGACGATGGAAAGGCTGACTGACCTGCCCAATATCGGCCCCAAGCTGGCGGAAAACCTGGAAAAAGCAGGGATCAAAACCCCAGATCGTCTGCGGGAGCTGGGGGTGGAGGAGGTATTCCTTCGCATCCGCGCTCAGGCGGACGCCGCCGCCTGCCTCCACCAGCTGGAGGCTCTGGCGGGAGCGGCGGAGGGCGTCCATAAGCGCCTGCTGTCCCCGGAGCGGAAGGCAGAGCTGAAAGCATAGTTCCGCAGTTTGTAAATTACGGTCAAAATCAAAGAGACAGGGGGGATTCCTATGGGTTCTCTGCTGCCATCAACAAGAAACACACGCGCGTTACCGACAGGAACCCTGCGATATATCAGAAGCGACGTCCCGGAGAACCTGACCGCTGCGGAGATACAATGGCTGCTGGACAATCAGATCACGACTGTCGTGGACCTGCGGTCAGAGGAGGAGCGTTCTCAAAGGCCGAGCTGCCTGGCAGCGCAGTCCGGATTCCGGTATGTGCCTCTCCCTGTTGCGGGCGGCGGCAGTACGCCGAAATCGCTTGAGCAGCTGTATACGGTATATCGGCAGATGCTGGATGAAACAATGGTGCAAATTGTTGACACCATCATGAACGCCGATTCCAATACGCTGTACTTCTGTACAGCCGGGAAGGACCGGACCGGCGTTGTGTCGGCAATTATTCTGAAGCGGCTGGGGTTCGGCGATGAAGCGGTTATTGAGGATTACATGATGTCAAAAGACAATCTGATGGATATGCTGACGGCGTATGCCGGCGCGCATCCGGAAGTGGACCTGGACGTCATTATCCCGCACAGAAAGAACATGGAGCGGTTTCTGCAATATCTGCGGGGTGAATCATAAATCAGCGCGGAAAGCGGATAGAAAAACAAGGAGTTACCTTATGTTCAAGGTTATCAAGCAGGAAGGGCGCGCCCGGCGGGGCCAGTTTTCATGCGCCCACGGCGGCGTGGTCCAGACCCCCGTCTTTATGAACGTAGGCACTCAGGGAGCCATCAAGGGAGCGGTCAGCGCCCACGATTTGAAGGACCTCAAGTGTCAGATCGAGCTGTCGAATACCTACCACCTCCACCTCCGGCCGGGGGATGACGTGGTGAAGGCTCTGGGCGGGCTCCACAAAATGATGGACTGGAACGGTCACATTACTTTCTCTTATACACCTCTCACA
>VSNB01000035.1:3087-17722 GCA_009774055.1 Clostridiales bacterium | reverse complement strand
CAATCAGGGTGTGGCTGCTGTCAACTGTGATTGGATTGAGCAGGCCCACGTCGGCTATGCTTTTAGATAACTCGTCGATATGGGTTGGGTCGGCCTCCCGCCGTCCGGGGTTGATTTTGATTTCGCTGATTGGAATACGCAATGATTTGATACCTCCTAAGTTGATTTGACAAATGTTTTTGCGTATTTCAATATACCGGAAAATCGTCTATAGCCTTTAATTCCTGCATAAATGCCCGAAAAAACAAATCAGCCAGGAAATCCTGCAAAAATGCAGTTTCCTGGCTGACCCCAAATTATGATGTTATTTTACAATATTCGACATTCAATCGAGCGAATATATGGTAAGATAAGCAGAAAGGGGTGGATATATGGCAAATATGTTATCGGATACCACGGGACGCCGCATTACCGGGCTTCGTGAACGTGAGGATATGACCCTGGATGAGTTAGCGGCTAAAATCGGCATCAACGCCACTACACTGGGCCGCATAGAGAAGGGCCAGACGCAGAAGATCAACAGTGATGTGCTGGTGGCGCTGGCACGAGAGTTCAGCGTCTCCACTGACTTTCTGCTGGGTCTGACCAGTATCCCCGAGCGCAAAAACTATGACGTAAGTGAGTTGGGCCTCTCAGCACAGTCGGTACGGAACCTTTACACGCAGAGGGTCGATACAGATGTGGTCAACCGCTTGCTGGAACATCCACGATTTGCCACGCTGACTGCTATGATTGCACAATATCTGAACGATACCTTTGCCGCTGGAGCAGCTGTGCAGAACCAAATCTTTGCGTCTATGAGCGAATTGCTGGTGGGTGCAGGGCAACGAGAGGTGGCACAAGCTGTCAATTTGTCCAAAGTCCCACCTCATCAAGTAGAACTAACAAAAATCCAGACAGTGTTTATGAATATGCTGAAAGAAATGAAACATGATGTCGGTTCAGACCTGGGAACTGCCAAAAACGTGACAAAAGAAGTTGTTGAGCGGATGATGGATGAGTTGTCAAAAGGCCAAGAAGCACCATTGACTTCCATCACGCCAGATCAGGTCACCGATGCCATTTTACATACGGTGGGCGATGAAATTGATCGGGAGAAGCTGGCAGAGCTCCGGCGTGGGCTGGTTTCGCTCTTTGAAAATCTGCCCAAGGCAAATGATACAAGCGGC
Source organism: Clostridiales bacterium (assembly GCA_009774055.1). Taxonomy (GTDB): domain Bacteria; phylum Bacillota; class Clostridia; order Oscillospirales; family Oscillospiraceae; genus Pelethomonas. The sequence goes on along the minus strand of VSNB01000035.1, from coordinate 16,553 downwards.
CAGTAAGTGGCTTTACTTCGCGCCCAGACGGGTGGCTCGCAGGCCCGATTATCGGCCCGCTGGCGATGTCGCTGCGGCGGGACGGGGGACGAGGGACGGGGGCTGTATATACCTTTTGTCCCTCCTGAAAGCAGGCGGAGGAATGGTTGCTGTCGCTCCATTCCTCCGCCTGCTTTCCTGGCACTGCAAAGCGGCTGTCCTGCCGTCCATCCCCTTTCCCGCGCCAGCCGGGACAAAAGGTATAACACACTAGACTTTTTCCACTGCGTTCCAAAAGTCGTGTGCCAAAGGGGGACTGCCCCCTTTGGAAACCCCCACCATTTTCGGAAGCTGTGTGGCCACAGACTGCAAAAGCGCAGTCCGGCCCCACGCCCCGAAAATGGGAACAGCTCTACGGTTCTGCACCCGCAGGCCCGTAGAGCTGTTATTCGTCCGGGACGTACTCTGCGATGTCCTCCAGTCGGCAATCCAGCGCCGAACATAATTTGTTCAGCGTCTTTGTTTCCATGTTATCATTGGCCCGCAGACGCCGGACGGTCTTGCTGTCGATGCTGCACTTCTCCCGGAGCTGATAGGTGGAGACACCCTTTTCCCTCATCACATCCCACAGCTTATCAAAAATAATCACGACCTCACCCTCCTGATTGACACCAATCAGTATGGGGGTTATAATCTCCATAGTTAAGGGGATATAACCCCCATATACAAAATAAAAATCAGGAGGCCAATTACAATGATTGAACGGTGCTGTGCATTCACCGGCCATCGTCCGAGGAAGTTTCCCTGGGGCTATAACGAGGCCGATGCCCGATGTGTTGCGTTGAAAGAAACGCTTGCCAAGGAGATTGCCAAGCTGGTGAATGCCGGATACACCGACTTCTTCTCCGGGATGGCGGAGGGGGGCGACACCTGGGCGGCGATGGCAGTCCTGACCTTGAAAAAAGAAAATCCCGCGCTGAGGCTCCACTGTGTCCTGCCCTGCGAGGGGCAGGCGGACGAGTGGTCAGCTTCAGCGCAGGAACTCTATCATTCCATTTTGGCGCAGGCGGATGAGGTCGTGTATGTGAGCCGGGAATACCGGGATGGCTGTATGCTCAAACGTAATCGCTACCTGGTCGATCACGCCGCCTGCCTGCTGGCCGTCTACAACGGCGAGCGGCGGGGCGGGACGGCGATGACGGTGAGGTATGCCAGGAAGCTGGGGCGGGAGGTTATCATACTCAATCCCGCTTGAGGAAATTTTGCAAAAGTCGAAATGCGCCGTTGTTTTCTGGCACCAGATATGGTATGATTATCCTGTTAGTTTCCACATGGGGAGGTGTCGCTATGGCGGGCAACAGCAACCTGCATATGTCCAGAGCTGGAAAGACAGATGAATTTTATACCCAGCTCTCCACGATAGAGGACGAGCTGCGGCACTACCGTAAATATTTCAAAGGTAAGGTCATCTTCTGCAACGCAGATGACCCGGCAATTGGAGAGGACGGGCAAGACCACTTTGGCGACGGTTTGGGCGGTTACACCAGTAATTTCTTCCGCTACTTTCAGCTGAACTTTACCCAGCTTGGCATCAAGAAGCTGATTACTACCCACTATGAGGCGGACAAGCCCAGTTATAAATTTGAGATCGTCAGCAGCGACCATGATGAGCAGATCGGTCTGCCGGACTATGTGAGGACTCCCCTGGAGGGCAGCGGCGACTTTCGCTCCCCAGAATGTTTAGCTTTGTTGGAAGAGTGCGACATTGTAGTGACAAATCCGCCGTTCTCCCTAATGAAAGAGTATTTGACGTTGCTTATAAACAGTGGTAAACAGTTTTTGATTTTAGGGAATATGAATCATGCAATGTACGCTGAAATATTTCCCTACATTTTTCGGCGGCAAGTATGGTTAGGGCATAATAGTGGACATTTCTGGTTCCGTGTTCCTGACTATTATGAAGCAAAAGGAACCGACTTCAAAGAAGATGATGATGGGCAAAAATGGCGGCGCATGGGGAATATCTGCTGGTTTACCAACATGGACATTGAGAAGCGCCACCAATCCTTGGTAGAGACGCTTTACAAGAAATACACAGCAGAAGAATATCCCCAATACGATAATTTTGAAGCAATCCATGTCAAAAAGGTTCAAGAAATTCCAGTAGATTACACTGGTATCATAAGCGTCCCTATCACTTTTTTGGACAAGCACAACCCCGATGAATTTGAAATTGTTGGTGAACTGAATCATGGTTGCGACAGTGAATTTGATTTAGCTAAACCTATATTAAACGGAGTTGCACAGTATAAACGTATTGCCATACGCAGGAAAATTGCTCAGGAAGTTGGTGAAGAATAGATGAATATTGACCGTATTCAGGTGACAATTCAAGAACTGATTGATGGCTATGAAGAAAAAGGGCCGGATGGCATTGAGGGCGTGGTGGCCTATGGAGGCAGGCTGGATGTTCGCCCCGCCTATCAGAGGGAATACATCTATCCCGACAAAGACCGGGATGAGGTCATCCGCTCTGTCAAAAAGAAATTTCCTATCAATGTGATGTACTGGGCCAAGACTGCCGATGGACGTTATGAACTGATGGACGGTCAACAGCGCACTATCTCCATTTGCCGCTATGCAGCGGTCAAGGACGAGGCCGACCGGCAGAGCTATGAGCAATGCTTTTCGGTAGATAATCTGTATTTCTTCAATCTGCCGGAAGATCAGAAGCAGAGCATCCGGGACTATGTGCTGGATATTTACGTCTGTGACGGTACGCCCTCCGAGGTGCTGGACTGGTTCAAAATCATCAATATCGCGGGCAAGGTACTTTCACCCCAGGAGCTACGGAACACCTCTTACACTGGTCCATGGCTGTCTGACGCGAAGCTCCATTTTTCCAAGCCCAACTGCACCGCCTACCGTATCGCCAAGGACTATGTGAACGGTTCCCCTATCCGGCAGGAGTATCTGGAGACGGCTATTGAGTGGATCGCCGCCAGGGACGGCCTGGGGTCTATCGAGGAGTATATGGCTCTTCACCAGCAGGACGAGAACGCCAATCAGATTTGGCTTTACTTCCGCCGGGTCATTGAATGGGTGGAGGCGATTTTCCCCGTCAAGCGGAAAGAGATGAAGGGCATTGAGTGGGGTCTGCTCTACAATCGCTTCAAGGATGCAGAACTTGACCCAGACGCGCTGGAGCGGGAAGTCAAGGCTCTGCTGATAGATGATGAAGTGACAAACAAGAAAGGCGTCTATACCTATGTTCTCACCAGAGAAGAAAAGTATTTGAGCCTTCGAGCTTTTACCACCGCCCAGAAAAGAGAAGCGTATGAGCGCCAGGGCGGTATCTGCCCTGACTGTCAGGCAGCAGGGAAAGCAAAGGTACACTATGATTTTGACGAGATGGAGGCCGACCACATCACACCCTGGAGCAGGGGCGGCAGAACTGTCCCGGAGAATTGCAAGATGCGGTGTAGGGAGTGTAATCGGAGAAAAAGTGATGTCTAAAACATAAGGCGGTGATAAAAAGTGAGCGATGAAATCCATATGGAAATTTCTATTCCAACAGATGATGACGGATATGTTCTCTTGCAATGTGAGCATTGTGGAAGTTATTTTAAGGCAACACCATCCGATATTGAAGATGACGGCGTTTTAGAAATCTTTTGTCCCAGTTGCGGTTTAGTTAGTGAGAACTATGCAACCGAAGATGTCATTGAATTGGCTCTTGCCATGGCAGAAAATGTAGCAATGGATATGGTATATGATACTCTCAAAAAAATGGAGCGCCAATTTAGGAACAGTCCGATTTCTTTCAAAATGAATAAGCGGCCAAAATATGAAGCAGAAAATCCTATTCGTTCTGGGATTGAGGCTCTTGAAATAGCGACTTTTCCCTGTTGCAAACGTACTGCAAAGGTAAAACCTTTACTTAAAATGACCGGCTGCTATTGTCCGTTTTGTGGGGTGAAAAACTATGAAATTGAATAGAATTGAGTTAAAGAAAATCATATATGATTTTAACAGCATTTCCAACCGCCTTATGCAGGCAGACTTTAGTGATTACAGCGATGTGCTCTCAAAGTTTCTGAATTATATTACCAATACTGCAATAATAAGCGATTATATAACTGACTGTGGTTCTTGCACTCAAAATTTGGATGAAGAATTTAAAGAAGTCGCAACATCCTATGGAAGATGTATTTTTACTCTTGGCAATACTGATGAAGAAGAAATTCGTAATGTATATGCCATATTAAATTATATTGTTGCGCACAACATTGAAATCCATTTTACTATCGCGCAAGGATATGCTTCTTCTAATAAATACCAAGATCAGGTAAAAGGATTTAACAATCGTGTTGTTATGGTACTGATTCGACACATCGAACGCTATTTAACAAAGGTAGGTATTGATATGGGATTAGATGAAAAAAACACATACACCATTACGGTACACAACGGGCAAGTCAATGTTGCCAACGACAATGCCACAATCACGGCTGTAAATAACAGTGGAATTGACGGAGCAACGCTTACAGATTTAATCCAAAAGGTTCGGACTACCGCCCAAGGTCTGCCGTCTGATGAGGCAGAAATTGTTTCCGATAGCCTGGAAACGATTGAGGCAGAGGCTCTATCTGAACATCCTAAAAAAGGATTGCTTCGGACTGCTATCGCTGGTATCAAGGCGATAAAGGGACCTGTTGAATTTGTTGCAGCTGTGGCAACCCTGGTTCAGTTCTTGGGAGGTATGATCTGAAAACTTGATAAGAACTGAATAGGGAAAATAGCCAGTGCCGACACTGTACTGTGTCGGCACTGGCGGCTTTATAATTGATCTAAAGGCGTATAATCCGTCACATTTTTCAGATACTCTTCTGGGTCACCATTGAGAATCAAATCAGCATATCCAACCGGGTCATTGTAAATCAGGTAGTCCAATTCCGACCGCTGGTACATATTCTTAGCAACCTCGTCCTCGACAGCAGTGCAGTCAATAGAAATCAATGCGCCATCGGAAAATTTCAACTCCACACAGGCAGTATCTATATTGAACTCGCAGGAAAGTAATTTCCTCATTTGCGCCCACTCCCTTCAATCATCTGAAAATGCTTCAGCGCCGCCATAATTGCCTTTTCTTTTTCCGGCGGACACTGTGGCACTCTCTGGCCCTCGGACTTTGGCAAATTATAGTTCGGTCCGACCTCCAGTCCACACTTCCGTTTAACCTGAGAGATATACAAGTGGGAAACTTTCAACCCAAACTTCTCCAACACATACGCCTTGATTTCCTCATAGGTGGCCTTACTCTCGGCAGAAGTCAAATCCATTTCGCCCAAGTCCAGGTCAACCTCAATATGATGCTCCGCTCGAAGTTTGGACAATAATACTACCGTCTCCACATGCCGCGTCCTCGGGAACAAATCCACTGCAGCCGCCCGCACGGCCCGGTATCCCTGCTCCGCAAACCGCTTCACGTCCCGCGCCAGGGTCCCCGGGTCGCAGGAGACATACACCACCCGTTCCGGCTCCATGGAGGCGATCACGGGCACGACCTCCTCTCCCAGCCCCTTCCGGGGCGGGTCCACCACCACGACCTCCGGCCGCAGCCGCTCTGAGGCCAGCTTCTCCGCCACCGCGCCGGCGTCGCCGCAGAAAAACTCCGCGTTTTTTACGCCGTTGGCACTGGCGTTCTCCCGGGCGTCTTCCACCGCCTCCGGCACGATCTCCGCGCCGATAACCCGTCCGGCCCGCCGGGCCAGGGCCAGGGTGATGGTTCCCGCGCCGCAGTATAGATCCAGGACCGTCTCCTTCCCGGTGAGTCCGGCGTACTCGACAGCCTTTCCGTACAGCCGCTCCGCCTGCGCCCGGTTGACCTGGTAGAAGGCGGGGGGCGAGAGCCGGAATATATTCCCGCACAGCGTGTCCGCCAGGGCGTCCTCTCCCCAGAGCGTCCGATAGCTCTCCCCCAAAACTACATTGGTATCCCTGGTATTGCAGTTGAGAAGGACGCCCACCGCCGAAGGACAGGCCGCCCGGATGTATCGGACCAGCTCCTCCTCACTGGGCAGGCGATCCCCGTTGACCACCAGGCAGACCAGCGCCTGCCCCTCCCGGTTGGTGCGGACATAAATATGCCGCAGCAGGCCCCGACGGGTTGTCTCGTCATAGGCCGGCACGCGGAAGTCCCGCAGGTACGCCTCCACCGCTCCGGCCGCGGCCCCCGCCTGGGGAGCCTGGAGCCGGCAGTCCAGGGCGGGCACCACCTGGTGGCTGCGGGCGCGGTAGAACCCGGCCTGTCCCGAGGGACTGACCGGGAACTGTACCTTATTGCGATATCCGTCCACTTGACCGGAACCCAGAATCTCTTCCACCGCCACGTCCGCGCCGCCTACCCGGCGCAGGGCGTCCTCAACCCGCTGCCGCTTGGCCTCCAGCTCCTCCTCATAGGAAACATGCCGGAAGTCGCAGCCGCCGCAGGCGGGGTAGCGGGGGCAGTCCGGCTCCCGCCGGGCGGAGGAACGTTCCAGAACGTCCTCCACCCGGGCGTAAGCTACGTTTTTCTGCACCTTCAGAATGCGTACGGCGCAGACCTCGCCCCGCACGGCGTTGTGGATAAAGACCACCTGCCCGTCAATCCGAGCCACGCCCAGCCCCTCGGCGGTGTAGCCGGTGATGGTCACGGTATGGAGTTGGTTCTTCTGTAAGTCCGGCATATATACCAAAGCCCTCCGCAGGTGTTTTACCGCCGGGGCGGCGAACACAATTCCATCGGGTTTCCCGCGGCGTATACGCGGGAAATCCACTTTCGGCCCACGCTCGGGCCGGTCCTTTCCTCTCCCAACGGAATGGCGCAGCCATTCCATTGGAATTATGCCTCCCACTTTTCGATCAGCGCCTTGAGCTGGTCGGCAAAGTGGCCCAGATCGCGGTTGGCGCGGCCCTTGCTGCGCAGAATGACCTCCTGGAGCAGCTTGCCGGTGGAAATCAGCCGCTGATAAGGTCCGGATACCTTGCCGGCGGGGGTCATGACCTTCCGCTCCGGCAGGTAGCCCAGCTCCAGCACCTTGTCGGCGGCCAGATCATAGATTTCCGTATACTGGGGCGCATGGGCCCGGTAGCCCAGACGCACCAGGGTGTCAGCGAAGTAGGGAGCCACCTCCCGGTCGCCGTGGACCACGAAGAAATGGGTGGGGCTGGTAAAGGACTTGGCCCACTCAATCAGGTGGTCTCGGTCGGCGTGGCTGGAAAGGCCCTTGAAGTTCTCAATCTCCGCCAGCACCGCCACTTCTTCACCGAAGAGCTTCACCGTCTGGGCCCCGTTAAGCAGGGTCCGGCCCAGGGTCCCTTCCCCCTGGTAGCCTACGAAAACGATGGTGCACTCCTTCCGCCAGAGGTTGTACTTCAAGTGGTGCCGCACGCGGCCCGCGTCGCACATGCCGGAGGCGGAGATGATGACCTTGGGGGTCCGGTCAGCGTTGAGCATCTTGGACTCCTCCAGGGACTCCGTCAGCCGCAGGCCGGGGAAGGAGAACATGTCCACCCCATCCTTCACCAGGGCCAGGGCCTCGTCGTCCAGATACCCCCGCAGATCGCCGCAGAAGATGGTGGTCGCCTTACTGGCCAGGGGGGAGTCGATGTATACTGGGAAATCGTCAACGGAGTGGACCAGATGCTCCTGCTTGATCCGCCGCAGGAAGTAGAGAATCTCCTGGGTCCGCCCCACGGCAAAGGCGGGGATGATCACGTTGCCCCCCCGGCCCAGGGTCCGGTCGATAACCTTGGCCAGCTCCGAGGTGTAGCTCCAGACCTCCTGGTGGTTCCGGTCGCCGTAAGTGGACTCCATGACCACATAGTCCGCCCGTTTGAGGAGAATGGGGTCCCGGATGATGGGCTGGTTGATGTTGCCGATATCGCCGGAAAAGACGATGGTCTTCCGCAAGCCCCCTTCATGGAGCTCCAGAGTGATGGAAGCGGAGCCCAGCAGATGGCCCGCGTCAGTAAAGGTGGCGGTGACGCCCTCGCAGATGCCAACCTCCTGGTCGTACTCGCAGGTATGGACGTAGGCCATGGTGCGCATGGCGTCCTCCACGGTGTAGATGGGCTCCACGAAGGGGCGGCCTGCGCGCTGGTTGCGCCGGTTGTCATACTCCGCATCGGACATCTGGATGTAGGCGCTGTCCACCAGCATAATATCCAGGAGCCTGGCGGTGAGGCGGGTGGTCCAGATCCGGCCGTTAAAGCCCTGCTTAACCAGCATGGGAATGCGACCGGAGTGGTCGATATGGGCGTGGGTAACCAGGATGTAGTCGATGGTATTGGGGGCGAAGGGCAGCTCATGGTTGTCGATTTCGTCCCGCCCTTGCTGCAGGCCGCAATCGATCAGGATTCGCTTCCCGTTGACCTCGAGGCAGTGACAGCTGCCAGTAACGCACTGGTCCGCACCATAAAAGTACAATTTCATGAGATAGCCCTCCTTGTTTTTTGTGTAACTTGATTATAACACATGCGTTGGGAAATGACAACCAAGAAAATAGGGCCCGGCGGGGTTACCTCCAGCAAAACATCCTTCCAGTAGAACGAGGTCTTTGCCGATATCACTATTGCCTTTACTATTTTGGATCATATCCTGCATTACTGTGCCGTGACTATCATTAAGGGCGAGTCTTACCTTCTGAAGGAGCGCAAAGAATTTATGCGCTAGAAACAGCAGGAGCAATCCCAAACTGCTCAAGACGCAATAATGCGAAAGTCTGCGCAGCTTAACGCTACGCAGACCCTCGCCTAAACTGTTTTCTTATAGCAAGCTTCAGAATTCATGACAAAAAAGGAGGGGAGGGCAAAGCGCGCAGGGCAAGGCGGAGGACGCAGGCGGGCTGACGCCCGCCAAGGACGACAACGCGGCCATCCGCGCTTTGTACCCCCGAGCTTTTGCCAGGAATTCTGATGATTGCTACAGGTTACCAGCCTATTCCCCCTCCCGTCCCTTATTGATCACATTTTATCCCCTCTACCGCCAGCAGGGCCCTCTTAATATGCAGTCCGCCGGTATACCCCACCAGCTTCCCGCCGGACCCGATCACCCGGTGGCAGGGAATGATAATCGGAATCGGATTTTTGCTGTTGGCCTGGCCTACGGCAATAGCCCCGCCGGGCTTCCCGATCCGGGCGGCAATGTCGCCATAGCTGGCCGTAGTCCCATAGGGAATCGCCCTCAGGGCCTCCCAGACTTTTTTCTGAAACTCCGTCCCCTCCGGCGACAGCGGAACCGTAAACGCCCGCATCGCACCGGCGAAATACTTCTCCAGCTCCCGGGCGGCCTGCTCCAGGACGGGGGAAGGCCGTTCCTCCCCCTCCCGGATGACGCCGAAGGCAATCCCCGTCAGCGCGCCCTCCGTGCCGGAGAGGGTCAACGGACCAAGAGGACTCCCGGCCGTCATCCAGTACGCGCCGGCCATATCAGAAAATGGTCACCGTCCAGCGGTTCTCGTACCGCTGGCGGGGAGCCAGGGAAATGAGGTCAAACTGCTGGCTCAGATCCTCCACCACGTTCTCCCGGGAGGGCAGGCTGACCCAGGGCTCCAGGCAGACGTAGGGCGCATCGGTCTTCGGCTGGTGCCAGATGCCCATGTACCGCATCTTGGGGCAGGTCAGGGTGAGGCCCCGGGTGCCCTCCCCTGCGGAGAGAGTCAGGCTGCGGGCAAAATTCTTCAAAATGATGGCGTCGTGATCGAACAGTTCGTGCCGCAGGGGCAGGTCCACGCCGTTCTCCAGCGGATAGGCCGCCTCATGGCCGCTGAGCATATAGCTGTCGCTCAGGAGCACCTGGCTGGGCTGGCAGGGCTGGGCAAAGGTCAGGCGGTAGTCGGTGAACTCCTTCCCCGCCTCCAGGGGAACCCGGAAGCCAGGATGGCCGCCCAGTCCGAAGAACATGGTCTTATTGTCCATATTCTCCGTGGCGTATACGACCACCAGGGTGTTCCCCTCCAGCACGTAGGACACGTCGAAACGGAAAGCGAAGGGATAGATTTTCCGGCTCTCCTCGGTGTCCTCAATATGCAGGGTGACATGGTCCTTCCCCGCCGTCAGGACGGTGAACTCGCTCCGCTTGGCAAAGCCGTGGCGGGTCATTTCATACTCCTTGCCATCGTATGTATAGCGGTCGTTGGTCAGCCGTCCCACGTAGGGGAACAGGATGGGCGCGCGGCCGGTCCAATAGGCCGGGTCGCCGTTCCAGAGGTACTCCGTACCGTCAGCGGCGGTGATGGACATCAGCTGGGCCCCCAGCTCGTCAACGGTCACGGTCATGGCGTGGTTGCGGATGGTCTGCATGGCAGTGCTCCTTTCTTTACTTGGAAGAGGAATTGCGAAAGCATGGCGAAGGGCTCCCTCGCCACGGGGAAATACCCCTGCGGCCCTCGGGGCCGCAGGGGTACAGTGGAAAAACGGACTTACTTCAGGTTGTTCTCCAAGGTGTCCAGCTCGCGCAGCAGTTCGGCGGGCACCTTGTCGCCGAACTTGGCGTAGTACTCGCGGATGCCCTTGGCCTCCTCAGCCCACAGAGCCTTGTCCACACCCAGCAGGCCCTCGACAGTTTCCTTGCTGATGTCCAGGCCGTCCAGGTTGATGTCCTCGGCCTTGGGCTGATAGCCGATGGCGGTGTCTACGGCATCGGCCTCGTCGCAGGCGCGCTTCATGATCCACTCCAGGACGCGCAGGTTGTCGCCGAAGCCGGGCCAGATGAAGTGGCCTTCGTCATCGGTGCGGAACCAGTTGACGTTGAAGATCTTGGGCAGCTTGTCAGCGCCGATCTTCTTGCCCATATCCAGCCAGTGCTGCCAGTAGTCGCCCATGTGGTAGCCGCAGAAGGGCAGCATGGCCATAGGATCACGGCGAACCACGCCCACAGCGCCGGCGGCGGCGGCAGTCGTCTCAGAGGCCATGATGGAGCCCACGAACACGCCGTGCTCCCAGCTCCGGGCCTGGTACACCAGGGGAGCGGTCTTGGCCCGGCGACCGCCGAACACGATGGCGCTCAGGGGAACGCCCGTGGGGCTGTTGAACTGGTCGGAAATGCAGGGGCAGTTGATAGCGGGGGCGGTGAAGCGGGAGTTGGGATGCGCGCCCTTCTCGGAGCTCTCCTTGCCGTTCCAGGGGTTGCCCTTCCAGTCCACGGCGTGCTCCGGGGGATTCTTGTCCAGGCCCTCCCACCACACGGTGTTGTCGTCCAGGTTGTGGACCACGTTGGTGAAGATGGTGCCCTTCTGGGTGGAGGCCAAAGCGTTGGGATTGGACTTGACGTTGGTGCCGGGGGCCACGCCGAAGAAGCCGTACTCGGGGTTCATCGCCCACAGGCGGCCGTCCTCGCCCTGACGGATCCAGGCAATGTCGTCGCCCACGCACCAGACCTTCCAACCCTTCTCGCGGTAAGCCTCCGGGGGAATCAGCATGGCCAGGTTGGTCTTGCCGCAGGCGGAGGGGAAGGCAGCGGCAAGGTAGCGGATCTCGCCGGCGGGGTTCTGGAGGCCCAGAATCAACATATGCTCAGCCATCCAGCCCTGCTCGTGGCCCAGGTAGGAGGCGATACGCAGAGCGAAGCACTTCTTGCCCAGCAGCACGTTTCCGCCGTAGCCGGAGTTGACGGACATGATGGTGTTGTCCTCGGGGAAGTGGACGATATAGCGGTTCTCGGGATCAATGTCAGCCTTGGCGTGGAGGCCCTTGATGAAGTCGTCGCCCAGCTTCTCGGCGACGGCGGAGCCCACGCGGGTCATGATGCACATGTTCAGCACCACGTAGATGGAGTCGGTCAGCTCGATGCCGTACTTGGCGAAGGGGGAGCCCACAACACCCATGGAGTAGGGGATTACATACATGGTGCGGCCCTTCATGGCGCCGGTGTACAGCTTGAAGAGCTTCTGATACATCTCCTGGGGGTCCATCCAGTTATTGGTGGGGCCGGCGTTCTCCTTGCTGCGGCAGCAAATGAAGGTGCGGTCCTCCACGCGGGCCACGTCGTTGACGGCGGTGCGGTGCAGGTAGCAGTCGGGCAGCTTCTCCTGGTTGAGCTTCTCGATCTCGCCGGTGGAGCAGGCCTCGGCCCGCAGCTCCTCGATCTGCTCGTTGGAGCCGTCGATCCAGATGATCTTGTCGGGCTGGGTCATCTTGGCCATTTCATCAATCCAATTGAGAACGGCCTGATTGCCGGTCAGGGGCTTGGTATGATCCATGATGAGTTTCCTCCTATGAATTGGTATATTTCAGAAAGCCAATGTTTCCTAACTAGCATGATACTAAAATCTTCCCGAAATTGCAAGCGTTATCCGAAAAAAACCGATGAATTTAGTGTGAATTTTTTTTATTATTTTGGCGGTCATGGCTTGCAGTTTCCACAAGGGCTGTAGCCCCAGCCCAGGACCTCCTCATAGTTCTCGGGCCTGAGCTGTTCGGTGGACCGGCAGGAAATCAAAGATTTCGCCGTTTTGTGCCCGCCAACAACAAAATCCTTGACAGCCCGCCCCCGCGGTGGTATACTACTCCTACAATCCAAGGGGCGCTGGCGCACGCCGGCTGAGATGAGACGCATTGCCGTCCGGTCCCTCGAACCTGATCCGGGTAATGCCGGCGTAGGAATGCGATTAGGATAGGTGTGTTTTGTCGTATGCCCGCGCCCTGCGGACATGCGGCTTTTTTGTCCCCAGGGCCAAGAGCGGACCCGTGCCCCTCCGCTTTCCGCAAAGGTGTTTCCCAACCTATTAAAGGAGGAAACAAACCATGTCAAGCGAAAATCAACCCAATGTCAAGCAGTACAAAAGCAAGTCCTCATCCATGAGCCTGCGCTGCCTCACCGAGGCCGCCATTCTAGTGGCTCTATCCCAGGTACTCAGCTACATCAAGCTGATGGAGCTGCCCAACGGCGGCTCCCTGACCCCCGCCATGTTTCCGCTGATCCTCTTCGCCGTCCGCTGGGGCTGGAAGAGCGGCCTGCTGGCAGGCTTTGCCTTCGGCCTTTTGCAGCTGATCTTCGACGTCGCCTACGCCTGGGGCTGGCAGTCCATGCTGCTGGACTACCTGGTAGCCTTCACCCCCCTGGGCTTTGCCGGCCTCTTCAAGGGCAAAAAATGGGGCATCTTCGCGGGTACCGTGCTGGGCTGCGCCTGCCGCTTTCTCGTCCACTATATCAGCGGCGTGACCATCTACAAGATCCTTGCCCCCACCGAGCTGCTGGGCATGACCTTCACCAGCCCCAGCTTCTACTCCCTGGTGTATAACGGTTCCTACATGCTGCCCAACACCATCCTGGCCCTGGTCATTGCGGGCGTGCTGTACGTTCCCCTGAAAAAGTATATCCTGGCCCAGGACCTGGCCGGATGACCCGCATTTTCGCCGGAGCGGCGCGGGGCGGTTTGTTGCCGCGGCCGCCGCCGGGGTTTTTATTTTTTTTTGTAAAGGGGGTTGGTGGTAGATGAACTCTA
>VSNB01000035.1:0-3077 GCA_009774055.1 Clostridiales bacterium | reverse complement strand
CCGGCCCCGTACCTGGCCGGATGCCCCGAATTTTCGCCGGCGCGGCGCGTCTGTTTGTGACGCGCCGCTCCGGCTTTTTTGAATTTTGTGTGACAAACGCTTTTTTTCGCATTCCTTCCCTTGACCTCCTGCCTATTTCGCAGTATACTCTATTTTGTATTATCAGCCGGAACGCGGGCCGACCCGCCCCGGTACAGGAGGCCAGGTATGGCAACAATCACAAAAGTGCGCAAATCCACCGCGCCCTACTACGGCGCGGCGGCAGTGTGGGCGGCCTGGGCGGCCCTGCTGGATCTGTATAAGCCCAGCCAGTTCGCTTTCGCGGCGGTGCTGTCCCTGGGGGCGTTCCTGCTGCTGCGGGCGGTCTGCAAGGACGAGGTCACCGAAACCGTGGTCCCCGATCCCCCCAAGGAGGAGGAGAAGCCCACCGGCAACCCCGAGCTGGACAAGATGATTGCAGACGGAAGGAAGGCCGTCAGTGAGATGAAACGCCTGGACGACGCCATCGAGGACGAGAAAATCTCCGCCGACATCCGCCGGCTGGAGACGGTGTGCGAAAAGATTTTCGACCAGGTGAAGGCGGAACCCGCCAGGCTGCCCCAGATCCGCCGCTTCATGGACTACTATCTCCCAACCACCTTGAAGCTCCTCAACGCCTACGACCGCATGGACTCCACCGGAATCTCCGGGGACAACATCACCGGCACCAAGGAGCGGGTGGAGAGCATCATGGGCACCATCGTCACCGCCTTTGAGAAACAGCTGGACGCCCTCTTCGGCGCGGACGCCATGGATATTTCCACAGATATCTCCGTCCTGGAAACCATACTGGCCCGGGAGGGCCTGGCGGGAGAGCGGATGGAGGCCCAGACCACCAAGAACGCCGACGGTACGGATATCAAGCTGGAGCTGTAAAGAAAGGAAGCGCTTATGAAGAAGAGTATTTTCCACTATGTTCTCGCAATTCTGGAGGGAGTCATCTCCGGCGCCTGCTTCTACCACGGGCAGAAGGAGGAGCAGCCCATGCGAAGGGCGCTCCTGTTCGTCGCCGGCGCAGGGTGGTTCGCCCTGTCGCTGCTGGACGGACTGACCGGCGGACGGGAACTGCGGGAGGCCGCGACCAAGACCATCGATATTGATGAAATAAACGGAGGAAACAACAATGAGTGATATGGAGGGCATGATGCCCGAGCTGACCCTGAACGCCGACGCCGCAAAGGTGGAGACACCTACCCTCACCCTGGGCGCGGAGCCCGAGGCCCCCGCCGCGGAGCCGGAAAAGCCGGAGGTAAAGCCCGTCGTCATCGACGACAGTATGCTCACCGAGGCAGAGAAAAAAGTGGTGGACGACTTCTCCAAGAAGATCGATCTGAGCGATTCCCAGATGATCCTGCAGTACGGCGTGGCCGCCCAGAAGGGCGTAGCCTCCTTCTCCGAGAGCGCGCTGAACAACGTGCGCACCAAGGACTTGGGCCAGGTGGGGGACACCTTGTCCAGTCTGGTGATCGAGCTGAAGAACTTCGGCAGGGACGAGGAGGAGGAAAAGGGCTTCTTCGGCTTCTTCAAAAAAGCCGGCAACAAGATGGAGGCCATGAAGACCCAGTATGCCAAGGCGGAGGTCAACGTGGATAAGATCTGCCGGGAACTGGAGCAGCACCAGCGGGTCCTGATGAAGGACATTGCCATGTTCGACAAGATGTACGAGCTGAACCTGAAGTACTACAAGGAGCTGACCATGTACATCATCGCCGGCAAGAAGCGCCTGGCGGAGGTCCAGTCCACCCAGCTGGAGGAGCTGCGCCAGAAGGCGGAGCGCACTGGCGCGCAGGAGGACGCCCAGGCCTACAACGACCTGGCCCAGATGTGCAACCGCTTTGAGAAGAAGCTCCACGACCTGGAGCTGACGCGGATGGTGTCCATCCAGATGGGGCCCCAGACCCGGATGCTGCAGAATAACGACACCCTCATGGTGGAAAAGATCCAGTCCTCCCTGGTGAACACCATTCCCCTGTGGAAGAGCCAGATGGTGCTGTCCCTGGGCCTGGAGAACAGCCGCCGGGCCACGGCGGCCCAGACGGCGGTGACCAACGCCACCAACGAGCTGCTCAAGAAGAACGCGGACATGTTGAAAATGGGCACTATCGCCACCGCTAAGGAGGCGGAGCGCAGCATCATCGACATCGAAACCCTCCAGCACACCAACCAGCAGCTGATTTCCACGCTGGACGAGGTGATCCAGATCCAGCGGGAGGGCGCCCAGAAGCGCAAGGAGGCCGAGGTGGAGCTGGGCCGCATTGAGGGCGAGCTGCGCCAGAAGCTGATGGAGCTCAGGAGCTAAATGAGAATACTGAAAAACCGGGGCTTTGCTGCCCTGGTGCTTGTCGCGGCTATCGTGCTGTCCTCTCTTTACGGCCTGTCCAAGAAACCGGCGGTGGAGCTGCCCCAGGGCGCGCCGCCGCTGAACGAAAGCCTGTCTACCGCCGGATTCGAATGGCTGATCGTGGACGAAGCCGGCATACTTTCCAGCAAGACCGAGAAAAGCCTGAGCCTGTACAACGCCAACTGGGATAAAACTGCCGGGAGCGTCATGGCGGTAGCCGCCGTCCCCGATGCGGAGGACTATGGCGTTGACATTGAGGATGCGGCCTGGAACTGCGGAGAAATGCTGGAGCTGGGGACAAACGATGCCCTCCTCCTCATCGACGCCGGGCGGAAAGATGCCTATCTCATTTCCAACGGCAGCTTCGCCGACCGGTTCAACGGCCAGGAGGGGCAGTATGTCCGCAGCTGCCTCTCCGATTCGGCTGCGTCCGGGAAATGGGACGAGGGCGTACTGGCCCTCTTCGCGGAAACCCATCTTCTCTTTGATACTCGGAGCCAGTCGGGCGGAGGTTCCCTCCTCGTCTCCCTGCTCCCCGCCATCGTTCTGCTCATTGTGCTGCTCGTCCTGTTCAGCTGGGTCGACAGCCTCCGCTACAGCAGTTGGTATGGCCGCTACGGCGCCATGCCTGTTCCTCCGGTGGTATACCGGCCCATCTTCTGGTACCACCGGCCCGGCGGCCGGTGGTACCAGCGGC
>VSNB01000349.1 GCA_009774055.1 Clostridiales bacterium | reverse complement strand
TCTGGTGCCTGGGGGCCGTGCTGGGCTGGCTGTTCATCCCGGTGATGAGCGCCAACCTGGAGGCGCTGCTGCGGCTGCATATCCCGGTGGAGCTCCAGGGGCGGGTGTACGCCGCCCGGAATACCCTGCAGTTTTTTACCATCCCGGTGGGGTACCTGCTGGGCGGCTGGCTGGTGGACGCCGTCTGCGAGCCCTTCATGGCCGGGCTGGCGGCGGACGCGTTCCTGACGCGGCTGCTGGGGTCCGGAAAGGGCAGCGGCGCGGCCCTGGTGTTCCTGATCCTGTCGGCGGCGGGCGTGCTGGTGTGCCTGCTTTTCCAGCGGGACCGGCGGCTCTGGGAGCTGGAAGGGAACGAATGATAGAAGGGCCCCCTGCCCCTTAAATCAGAAAACAGGAATCACGTCATGGGGCGGAGAGCCGCCATGACGTGATTCCTGTTTTTATCGCAGCGCGTTCCCGGCTGGAAGCCGGAAGATTACTTCAGGCTCTCGGCAACCGCCACGGCCACGGCCACAGTCGCGCCCACCATGGGGTTGTTGCCCATGCCCAGGAAGCCCATCATTTCCACGTGGGCAGGGACGGAGCTGGAGCCGGCGAACTGGGCGTCGGAGTGCATCCGGCCCATGGTGTCGGTCATGCCGTAGGAGGCGGGGCCGGCGGCCATGTTGTCCGGGTGCAGGGTGCGGCCCGTGCCGCCGCCGGAGGCCACGGAGAAGTACTTCTTCCCCTGCTCCACGCACTCCTTCTTGTAGGTGCCCGCCACGGGGTGCTGGAACCGGGTGGGGTTGGTGGAGTTGCCGGTGATGCTGACATCCACGCCCTCCAGGTGCATGATGGCCACGCCCTCCCGGACGTCGTCCGCGCCGTAGCAGCGGACGTTGGCCCGCTCGCCCTCGCTGTAGCGGATCTCCTTGACCACGTTCACCTTGCCGGTGGCGTAGTCGAACTGGGTCTGGACGTAGGTGAAGCCGTTGATGCGGCTGATGATCTGGGCGGCGTCCTTGCCCAGGCCGTTGAGGATGACCCGCAGGGGCTCGCGCCTAGCCTTGTTGGCGTTCTTGACGATGCCGATGGCGCCCTCGGCGGCGGCGAAGGACTCGTGGCCCGCCAGGAAGGCGAAGCACTTGGACTCGTCGCTGAGGAGCATGGCGCCCAGGTTGCCGTGGCCCAGGCCCACCTTCCGGTCGTCGGCCACGGAGCCGTCGATGCAGAAGGCCTGGAGGCCCTCGCCGATGGCGGTAGCGGCCTCGGCGGCGGTCTTGACGTTCTTCTTCAGGGCGATAGCCGCGCCCACCACGTAGGCCCAGCAGGCGTTCTCGAAGCAGATGGGCTGGATGCCCTTGACGATCTCATAGGGGTCGAAGCCCTTGGCCTGGCAGATTTCCCGGCACTCCTCGACGCTCTTGATGCCGTACTGAGCGAGGACGCCGTTGATCTTCTCGATTCTTCTCTCGTAGCTTTCAAACAGAGCCATACTATTTGTCCTCCTCTCTTATTCGTGCCGGGGGTCAATATACTTGACCGCAGCGTCAAACTGGCCGTAGTGGCCCTTGGCCTTCTCCAGGGCGGTGTTGGCGTCGTCGCCCTTCTTGATGAAGTCCATCATCTTGCCCAGGTTCACGAACTCGTAGCCGATGACCTCGTCGTCCTTGTTGAGGGCCATGCGGGTGCAGTAGCCCTCGGCCATCTCCAGGTAGCGGGGGCCCTTGGAGTGGGTGGCGAACATGGTGCCCACCTGGCTTCTCAGGCCCTTGCCCAGGTCCTCCAGGGAAGCGCCCACGGCCAGGCCGCCCTCGGAGAAGGCGGACTGGGTGCGGCCATAGACGATCTGCAGGAAGAGCTCCCGCATGGCGGTGTTGATGGCGTCGCACACCAGGTCGGTGTTCAGGGCCTCCAGAATGGTCTTGCCGATGAGGATCTCGGAGGCCATGGCGGCGGAGTGGGTCATGCCGGAGCAGCCCAGGGTTTCCACCAGGGCCTCCTGGATGACGCCCTCCTTGACGTTGAGGGTCAGCTTGCAGGCGCCCTGCTGGGGAGCGCACCAGCCCACGCCGTGGGTAAAGCCGGAGATATCCTTGATTTCCTTGGCCTGGACCCACTTGCCCTCCTCGGGGATGGGAGCGGGACCATGGTACGCGCCCTTAGCGACCGGGCACATGTGCTGGACTTCGGTAGAATAGATCATGGCGAATCTTCCTTTCCTTTTTATTTGAACAAGCAGTTGTACTTTTTGTTCCTGCTGGGGCGGCGGGTGAAGAGGGGGTCTTCATGCGCCGGTTAAATTATAGGGAAAATCGGGGAGATTGTCAATCCTTTCTTCGCCGCCCTCCGGGCGGCGAACGGGACATTCTTCTCGAATCGGCCCGGGACCTGCGCGGCCCCGGACTCCGCGCCTACTTTTGCCGCGCGGCAAAAGTAGGCAAAAACGCGCTTGAACCTACGGTTCAAGACTCCCTAGACGGGCAGGCGCGTGCGCGCCTTTGCCCTATACGGGGGATAAAGG
>VSNB01000348.1 GCA_009774055.1 Clostridiales bacterium | reverse complement strand
CCGCTGCCGCCGGCGGGAAAAATTTTTCTAAAAAACTATCCCCCCACCCGGCTTGCGCGGGAAAAAAACGTCCACTATAATAGGCAGCGCATAAGCAACGCAGCGGTTTACCAAACGACAGTCATCAACCGCGCCCCAAGGAGGAAAACTATCGATGAAAAAAAACTTCCTGTCCCTTCTGCTCTCGGCAGCCCTGGTGCTGGGCCTGACAGCCTGCGGCGGAGGCGGAGGCCCCGCCGCAGGCGATACGCTGATTTACGCCAGCGGCGACTACACCCGGATCAACCCCGCCATGGACGAGCACGGAGAGATCAACATCCTGCTCTTCAACGGCCTCACCGCCCATGACGGCGAGAACCAGGTGGTCCCCTGCCTGGCCAAGCGCTGGACCTTTGACGAGGCGAGCTGCACCTACACCTTCTATCTGGAGGAGGACGTCAAGTGGCACGATGGCGAGCCCTTTACCGCCGAGGACGTGAAGTTCACCATCGAGGCCATCATGGACCCGGACAACGGCTCCGAGAACGCCCCCAACTATGAGGACGTGGAGGAGATCACCGTCCTTGACGAGCACACCATCTCCTTCCGCCTGTCCGCCCCCAACGCAGCCTTTCTGGACTACATGACCATGGCGGCGCTGCCCAAGCACCTGCTGGAGGGCGAGGACATGCAGACCTCCGGCTTCTTCCGCGCCCCCGTGGGCACTGGCCCCTACAAGCTGGCCGGATGGGACGAGGGGCAGGCCATCACCCTGGAGCGGAACGAGGACTATTTCCAGGGCCCCGCCAACATCGGCACTATTATTTTCAAGATCGTCCCGGACGACAACGCCAAGGCCCTCCAGATGCAGGCCGGGGAGCTGACCCTGGCCCATCTGACTCCCAAGGATACGCAGCTCTTCCAGGGAAAGGAGGGCTATGCCGTCTATGAAATGGAAACCTCCGACTACCGGGGCATTCTGTTTAACTTCTCAAATCCCTACTGGACCGAGAACCGGGACCTGATTCCCGCCATCTGCTGCGCCATCGACCGGCAGGCCATTCTGGACGCGGTGGTCCTGGGCCGGGGCGTCACGGCCTACGGGCCCCTCCAGCGGAACGTCTACAACAACGAGGACGTGGAGCGCTACGACTATGACCCCGCCCGGGCCAGGAGCCTCCTGGAGGAGGCCGGGTGCGTCACGGGGGAGAACGGCTTCTACACCCGCAACGGGCAGGAGGTGGGCTTCGTCCTCAGCGTGGGCGCGGGGGACCAGGTCCGGCTGGACATGGCCCAGGCCGCCGCCCAGCAGCTCCAGGCGGCGGGCATCAACTGCACCGTGGATGTCCCCGCCAAGGTGGACTGGGGCGGACAGATGGCCTACCTCATCGGCTGGGGCAGCCCCTTTGACGCCGATGACCACACCTACAAGGTGTTCGGCACCGGCAAGGGGGCCAACTACTCCGGCTACTCCAACGCCCTGGTGGACCAGTACCTCACCGAGGCCCGCCAGTCCGACGACCCGGCGGTGCGGAAGGCGGCCTACGCCGGCTTCCAGACCGCCCTGGCGGAGGACCCCGCCTTCGCCTTTATCTGCTACGTGGACGCGGACTACGTGGCGTCCTCCGCCCTGCGGGGCATCGCGCTGGACACCGTCCTGGGGCATCACGGGGTGGGCATCTTCTGGAACGTCACCCAGTGGACTTTGGAAAACTAGTTCGTGGAAAAGGGGCTGAAAACCAGCCCCTTCTTCCCCGTTTTTGAGGAATTGCGTTATGTCTGCATTATTGGAAATCCAACATCTTTCCGTCAGCTTCCGCACCCCCCAGGGAGAGGTGGAGGCCGTCCGGGACGTGTCCCTCTCCCTCCGCTCCGGCGAGGTGCTGGCTATCGTGGGGGAATCCGGCTGCGGCAAGAGCGTGCTGTGCCGGTCCGTGATGAAGCTGCTGCCGAAAAACGGATGGATCAAGAGCGGGACCATCCTGGCGGAGGGCACGGACATCACCCACTGCACCCAGCGGGACATGGAGCGTCTGCGGGGGCGGCTGTTCTCCATGGTGTTCCAGGACCCCCTGACCGCCCTGAACCCCGCCATGACCGTGGGCGCGCAGATCGCCGAGGCGGTGCGGGTCCGCCAGCCCAAAGAGCCCCGGGCCGCCGTCCGGCGGCGGGTCCTGGAGCTGCTGGACCTGGTGGGCATCCCCGGGGGCGGGGAGCGGTACGGGCGGTATCCCCACGACTTTTCCGGCGGAATGCGGCAGCGGGCGGTCATGGCCGCCGCCCTGGCCTCCCATCCGAAAATCCTCTTCGCCGACGAGCCCACCACCGCCCTGGACGTGACCATCCAGGCCCAGATCCTGGACCTGCTGCGGCAGCTCCAGGCGCAGCTGGACACGGCGGCGGTGCTGGTCACCCACGACCTGGGGGTGGTGGCCCGGGCGGCGGACCGGGTGGCAGTGATGTACGCCGGGAAAATCGTGGAGACGGGCACGGTGGAGGACATCTTCTACGACCCCCGGCACCCCTACACCTGGGGAC
>VSNB01000347.1 GCA_009774055.1 Clostridiales bacterium | reverse complement strand
CGACCCCTCATTCTACAACAAATAAAAAAAACTTTTTTTTTTTTTCTCTTCGCGTCTTATATTTGAGTCCCCCACCCCCCCCCCGCCCCATCACACACTCCCCCCGCCTGCCCCCCCCCCCGTCTCTCACATTAAAGGCGCGCAAAAACCCCCTCGCCCAGGAACACATTCCTATGCGAGGGGGTTACAAAACATCATATAAAACCGAAACCGCTCACCCCTGCTCCCGCAGCAGCCAGGCAAACCCGGTAGGATACAGCTCCACGCTGCGGATGTTATCATAGCGGCTGCCGTACATCAGCTCGGCGTACCCGCCCTCCCGGTCCACGCCCGCCCGGACGAAATCCCGGCTGAAGTTGAACAGGCACACCAGCTCCCGGTCCCCCTTCCTGCGGCAGAGGGCCAGTACCCGGCTGTCGCCGCCGTCCTCCACCCAAACCTCCGCGTCCCCATCGAAGCAGGGCTCCTGAGCCCGCAGCCGCTCCATGCGCCGCAGGAGCTGGAACAGTTTTCCCTGCCTTGTCTCCGGGTCCTTCCGATGCTCCGCCAGGTCCCACTGGAAATCGCCCCGATGGATGTAGCGGCTGTCCTCCCGCTTCTCCGGGTCCTCCCGGTAGCTCCAGTCGTTGAGCTGCCCCACCTCATCGCCGCTGTAGATCACGGGGATGCCGCTCTGGGACAACATCCAGGCGTGGAGGGTCAGGTCGCAGGACAGCGCCTGCTCCAGCTGGAAGGGGTCCCCCTCGGCCTCCGCCGCCTCCACCCCGCACAGGGACGCGGTGGTGCCGCACAGCCGGGCGTCGCCCAGGCGCGGGTCGTCGTTGTACAGCTCGCCCCGGCTGTTGCTGCCGGGGAATTTGCCGGTAAACCAGTCGTTGAGATATTTTTTATGGGCCACCTCGTCCGTCCCGAAGCGCTGGCCCAGCCAAGGGTAGTCCAGCCCCCATCCGATGTCGTCGTGGCAGCGGAGGTAGTTCAAAAACAGAAAATCCCTGGGCAGGGAGCAGAGGATTTCCATCTGCCGCCGGAGGAGGGACGCGTCCCCCACGGCCAGGGTGTGCCAGGTGGTCGCCATAGTGGTGACGTTGTAGAGCATGTGACACTCTGGCTTCTCGGTCGTGCCAAAGTAGGGGGCCACCTTGGCCGGCTCCATGACCACTTCCCCCAGCAGCAGCACGCCGGGACACACGATCTCTACCGCCAGGCGGATCATCCTGGTCAGGGTATGTACCTGGGGCAGGTTCCGGCAGGAGGTGCCCAACTCCTTCCAGATATAGGGCACCGCGTCCAGGCGGATTACGTCCACCCCCCGGTTTGCCAGATACAGCAGGTTCTCCGTCATATCGTTGAACACCGCCGGATTGGCGTAGTTCAGATCCCACTGGTAGGGGTAGAAATTGGTCATGACAATCTGCCCGTTTTCCAGCATGGTGAAGCTCCCCGGCGCGGTGGTTGGGAACACCTGGGGCACTGTTTTTTCAAACTCTCGCGGGACATCCCAGCTGTCATAAAAGAAGTACCGCTCCCGGTATCCCGGGTCTCCGGCCCGGGCCTTTTTCGCCCACGGATGGTCCTCGCTGGTGTGGTTCATGACGAAGTCCAGGCATACGCGGATGCCCTTCTTCCGACAGGCGTCCGCCAGCCCCTCCAGGTCCTCCATGGTCCCCAGCTCCGGCTGGACGGCGCGGAAGTCGCTGACGGCGTAGCCCCCGTCGCTGCGCCCCTTGGGCGACTCCAGCAGGGGCATGAGGTGCAGGTAATTCACCCCGCACTCCTCCAGATAAGGCAGCTTTTCCTCCACGCCCCGCAGGTTCCCGGCGAAAGCGCCGGTGTAGAGCATCATGCCCAGTATGTCCCGGCGGCGGTACCAGCCGGGGTCCTCCTCCCGGTGGAGGTCCTGATCCCGGAGGGGCCGCTTGCGGTCCCGCCAGGAGCGGCGGAGCATCTGCAGGAAAGATTCATAAGCTTCGGTATCGCCGTGGTAAAGTTCACAGTAGAGCCATTTCAATTCATCGCCGTACCGGGCCAGGCGGCGGTCAAAAGCGGTCTGTTTTGCCATAAATGCCTCCCTTTTGCAATCAGCATACTATTATTTCCGAATTAAAAATCCAAATTCACCTGCCGCTCTAAACAGCGGCAGTCACAAAGCGCGGCAACGATTACATCCGACTTTTCAGGTCAGAAGTAATATAAATCAGTATACCCGCCGGTGTATGGGATGTCAAGAGGTCTGCGGCGGCTCCAGCCGGCGGACGACGGCGCGCCCTGTCCATTTCTTAAGATTTTATTGATCCGGAAAAAACTTCCTCCATGGGCTTATCAATTCTCTTTCCCTGCCGACTTATTCAAAGGGCGCGGCCCGCCGCGCCTGCCAAATCGATTTTTAATGTATTTTGGAGGAAGCTATGAAAACAAAAAGACTGCTCGCAATGTTCACCGCCCTGCTGATGATCCTGTGCCTGACCGCCTGCGGCGACGGCGGTTCCGCCAACAAGTATACCTATGAGGGCGTCTCCCTTGCGCTGCCCGAAGGCTTCACTGTGGACGAGAACAGCGCCACCCC
>VSNB01000346.1 GCA_009774055.1 Clostridiales bacterium | reverse complement strand
CCCACCGAGATCTACCCCTCTATATTCGTCGCCCGCGTCTTATGTGTATAAGAGACAGCCGGTTCCCATCCGCACCCTCCTCTCCCATACCTCCTCTTTGAAGGTGTTCAGCTGGGACACCTCCCGGGCCCGGGAGGACGTCCGCAGCCGCCTTCAGTCCGGGAGCAGCTACATGAAGGCCGCCCCCGGCTCCTCCAAAGCGTGGGGCTACAACAACTACGCCTTCGGCGTCCTGGGACAGACCCTGGAGCTGGCCTCCGGCAAGTACCTGGACGAGATTCTGGGGGACCGCCTCTGGTCCGTCCTGGGCATTGACGCCGCCTTTGAAAGCGGCTCCGTCCGGAAAACAGATCGCCTTGCCACACTCTATGAGGGGGGAAAGGTCTACACCTCCCACAAAACGCTGCTCAAGAACGTCCGCCCCTCCTCCCTGGGAGCCAGCGGGGACAACTACTCCGGCGGCATGACCATCAGCGCGCCGGAGCTGGCCCGGATGGCGGCGGTGCTGGTGAACGATGGGACTTACGAGGGCCTTCGGCTCATGAGCGGGGAGTCTGTCGCCCTGCTGGAGAGCGACAGCGGCGTCCGGATTTCCGATGGCAGCCGCCAGGGCCTGCCTCTGCGCTGGCGGGACGGCCTCTACGGCCGGGAGCGGCTCTATTACCACACCGGCAGCGGCTACGGCGTCTATAACCTGCTGACCTACGACCCCGAAGCCAGAGACGCCGTGGTGGTCCTCACCACCGGTGCCAGCGGCGCCAAGGACAGCCAGAGTATCTACGCTGTCTGCGGGGAGATTACGGAGTACCTGTACGATGTGATCGGGTAACAGACAGAAAGGCCGCGCGGGGATATGCTCCCTGCGCGGCCTTTTTGTATCATCGTTCAACGCCGTACCAGTCCAGCAGAGATTCCGCCATGCCTGCGACAATCTTGTCCTGGTACTCCCCGCTGCTGAGCAGGGCATCCTCCTCCGGATTGGTCATGAAGCCCATTTCAATAAACACGCTGGGAATTTCGGAAAAATTGAGCCCCGTCAGGTCGGACCGGGGCACGGTCCCCCGATTCTTGGCGCCGGTGGTTTCGCACACGCGGTTCACCATCAGCTCGCCCAGCCGGGCGCTCTCCTCCACAATGGAGGGTGTGCCCAGCAGGTCCCCGTCTGGAATCAGCACCGACACCCCGTGGGCCTTCTCGCTTTCGGAGCCATCGGCATGGATATGGATATGGACGTCCGCGCCGCTCTCGTTGGCGATCCGGCACCGTTCGGTGTTGGGGAGGCTGATCTCGGAAACCTCCCGGGTCATGACCACCTCCGCTCCCAGCTCGGTGAGGGCGTCCCGGAGCTTCAGTCCCACCTGGAGGTTTAGCTGCTCCTCCGTAAGGGTTGCACCGCTGGTGCCGCTGAGATAGCGGGGCTTCGTCTCATCGGACAGAGGAGATACGGGCTCCCGGTATCCCTTGCCGGCCTCCTCGGTGACGCAATGCCCTGGGTCCAGGCAGATGATGTGTCCCTCCAGCGGCAGAGGTTCCGGCTCCGGTTCGGGCTCTGGCTCGGGTTTAGGTTCCGGCTCTATTTCCGGCTCCGGCTCGTTTTCCTGCGGCGTTTCCGGCTTGACATCCTGCTCCTGCCGGACATCGGGCGCATCGGGAATCCCTGCAGCCTCCGCCGGCGGGGCGGCGCAGCCGGCGCAGAGGCACAGGCACAGCAGCAGCCCCAGCAGTCCTCTCCCGTCAATGACCCATTTTCTCATTTCTTCCACCCCATGGCCCGCTCATAGTTCAGAATGGTATCCAGGTTAGCGGCTTCATACTCGTTGAACCACTCTCTCTTGAAGTCGATAGCCAGCAGGTCCGGGTCAGGGTCGTACCAGCTCTGGGCCTCGAAATAGGTCCGGATCTCCTCATCCTGGAAGCTGCACCCATGGCGGGCGTACAGCTCGTTGCGCATGAGCATGATCTCCTTCCGGGCGAAGCCGTCCAGGTCATCGCTGGTGATGTACTGGGTATCCGTGGGCCACAGGTACATACTCTGGGTATTAGCGGAACCGCTGCCCGGCACGCCGGCGGACTCCCCCGGCTGAACGTCCGGCGCGGGCTCCGGCTGGGAATCGTCCTCCGGCTCATCTTTCGGCTCGTCCTCCGCCTCCCGAAGGGGGGGCTCCTCAAAATGATACTCCAGGTCCCAGTCGGTGAGCTTCTGGCGCATGAAATCCATCTTGGCGGTTCCCTCGATCTCCACCTCGTAAGAGGCGTCGTCAACGGTCCGGTCGATGATGTCGACGCGTCCGCTGACTGAAACGATGTCCTTCTCTGCAGTCGGACGGAGAGAGAAGGCGGATGCCTTCCGGTCAATTTTGTAGCCTCTCTCGCTGTAGGGCTCGGGCAGGGCATCGTCATAGTAGTCGATGATCTTCTCCTCGCAGCGCTCCCACATGTGGTCCATCAGATTTTCCGACAGCGCCGCCTCGTTGACGGAGCGGAGGTGGAACACATAGAACGCGCCGCCGCCTGCCGCCGCCAGCAGCAGGAACACCATTACCAGGGCGATGATCAGGCCGGCATGAGATTTCCTCTGCACCTGTACCGGCG
>VSNB01000345.1 GCA_009774055.1 Clostridiales bacterium | reverse complement strand
ACTCGCGTATCTGCGTCTCTCATTTTTCTGTATCATACCTGCATTTTATCATCTTTTTTGCTTTTGGTACAGCTTCTCAAAGGGAGCCAGCCGAGCGCCGCAGGAGATGAGGATGGATTTTGCCGTCTTGCCTGAAACGAGTTGTCAACAACTTCCTAATCATGTTTACGGATTGTTCACAATTAGGGCATAGAAAAAGGGCGGGAACCTGATTTAGTCAGATTCCCGCCCGTACATTGATACGATAGCTTATGCGCTTTGTCCGGCTTGCAATTTCTTTACTTCATCAAGAGAAAGACCAGAAATCTCGGAGATTTCTTCAAGGGCATATCGCCCAGCCGTCAACATACGATGCGCGACTTCTTTCATCCCCTCTTTTAGAGTTTGGTTACGCATATCTTCCATTACTCTACACATAATCGCAACACCCTCCTTGCTCTCTTTGAAAAATCTAACTCGTTCAGCCAACTCGTCATAGTACATATCATCCGGGGCCGTGCAGGAGAAATCGTGCATCAGTTTTCCGATGGGCGTCTCATCCCGGTATGCGCCGTTCACATACAGAATATGCGAACCGTCCTCAAACTTTTTATTGCTGCCAGAAATATACCGCTCAATCTTGTAGAGCGGTTGTCCATCGCCAATCACATCATGTTCGGTGATGAACACGACATAGGTTTCAGGTAGCTCGTCGAATTTCTCGCCTTTCTGTAAAAGGTTAGCGTCCATCATGCTGCTGTTATATCTTGCCCGCTTTCGCCCAGCGCCCTTGTCGGATCGCTGAATTTCCACGTTTATCTTTCGCCCGGTGCTGTCCGTTGCCAGAATGTCCAGCCGTACAGAGCGGTTCAACAGATTCTCCACAAATACCTGTGTGCGGACATCCACGGCCACTAAATCAGGCATCTCCAACACAATCCGCAATACAAGCTGAATGTACTTGGGATCACCCTCGAAGCATTTTGTCAGAAAATCATCATCCAGCAGACGAAAGCCTTTGAGCCTCTGTAAATCCTCCTGGTGCTGTTGGTCAAGCTGTTCTGTTACTGTCAAATCTACCACCTACTTTCATTTCTACTACCTGATTCGCCTTTATCTTAACACAAATTCTGCGACTTTTCAAGATAGCAAAAAGAGGGCCGGGAGCGTCCCAGCCCTCCATACGGTCATTCTCCAGTGGCCTCCTGCTCCATCAACTGCCGGACTTCATTCCGCAGCAGCCGCTTGACTTTATCACTGAATGTCTCCCTGCTGGTGGTACTGAAATGCACCCGCACGATGTAGGTCATACCCCCAATCTTCTTTATCAGGGCGGGCGGGTTCTCCTGAGTGGCGGTGTCCTCCGGGGTGGGGACGCTGGCGGGGATCATGTTCATGTTTTCGTTTTCCATAATGTTCCTTTCCCTGCATAATGCAGATTCAAATTTTTGAATGGTCAGCGGAAACGATGCACCGTGCCGCTGCCTTGGTGCTGGCGGCGTTGTCCTCCCGGAAGTTCTTCCCGGCAAAGAGGATAGGGGTGCAGCATTCTAAAATCCGGTCATAGATACGGGCATGAGCGAGATCGGGCGGGTGCTTCAGCTCGTCCAGCTTCAGATTCGTGGTCACGATCAGCGGCTTATTACTCCGGTATCTGCTGTCGATGATAGAAAACATCTGCTCAAGGGCATACTCTGTGTTGCGCTCCGCGCCCAGGTCGTCTATAATCAACAGGTCATAGTCTCCCAGGCTGTCCAGAAAGTCCGTCCTGTCCTCTCCGAACGTCCCGCACAGGCGGCTGAGAATGGTCGGAAAGTTGGTCATGAGTACGGGTACGTCCTGGTCGAGTAATGCGTTTGCGATGCACCCGGCCAGGAAGGATTTACCCGTCCCAACGTCACCGAACAGCAGCAGGCCGATGTTCTTCTTGAACGCCTCCGGCCAGTGGTCAACGTAGGCGTGGGCTTTCGCCATGACCGGATTCTCGCCGTTGTCATGGGCGAATGTGTAGCCATAGAGATAGCGGTCTTGGAGGCCCTGAGCCTTACGCCGCCTGATACGCTCCATGCGCTGGCGGCGTTCCTCGGCTTCTCTGCGGCGGCGTTCTGCCTCCTGCTGGCAGTAACAGACACAGCGGGGCTTGAAGCTGCCGCCCTTGAACGGGTCGGGTATGACTGCCTGCCTGGGGCCTCCGCACTTGCGGCAATGGAGTAGACCGTCTGCTGGGTCAAGGTATTCATCCTCGCGGATCTCCATCATACGGTGTCACCCTCCCTCACGCTGTAATCGCGGTCACGGGCAACGGGAGCGGCCTTGCGCCGATCATCGGCTATCCAACGGCGAATGGTGGCGGCGTGGCTGCGGTACTGCTTACCAGTGGATGCCATGTACTCGGACAGCCGCTCGATGTACTCCTGCCAGACGGTGGGGAAGTCGGCTTGCAGTTCAGACAGTTCACCAGCAGACAGA
This sequence comes from Clostridiales bacterium, assembly GCA_009774055.1. Taxonomy (GTDB): domain Bacteria; phylum Bacillota; class Clostridia; order Oscillospirales; family Oscillospiraceae; genus Pelethomonas. The sequence goes on along the minus strand of VSNB01000345.1, from coordinate 157 downwards.
AAAACATTTTGGTAACGGCCCAACGTGCGGGCGCGTTCCCCCTCTCTATTCTCTATACTCTTTATCTCTAACCTCTAATATAGGGCCTGCTGAAAAACTTTTCAGCAGCTAAAAAAGTGAGAAATAAGAATTAAGCAAAGAAAAGCAGGGAAGAAAC
>VSNB01000344.1 GCA_009774055.1 Clostridiales bacterium | reverse complement strand
TTTTTTCGCCTCCTCCGCCATAAATCTACATTTTTTCCTCGGCGTTTTCTTACATTTTATCACTGGCGCTGACACAAGTAGCAGAAACAGAAATCCACGCTGCCTTCCTGCGTCTGTACTACAAACTCAAGCACCAGGACTCCGGCATCCTTCCCCAGATGCTCACCACTCTACGGACAGTTCGCAATCAGCGGATGCTCTGGAGCGAGGATATTATCGAACTGAACAAGCGAATATCAACCATTACCAGTCAGAATCAACTTCTGGCCATGCTCAAACAGCAGGGCGGCGTTGATCCTGACATTTTTATATCCCGAAGCAATGAGCTGGCCGAACAGCTCCGCGCCGCAAAACTGGAAAAGGAACGCCTTCTGAATGCCTGCCGGGATGATACTATCACGCAGACGCAGGCATTGATCGATACTATTGAAGCCGGGCCGGATTTTCTGGAGCAATTCGATGGGGAACTGTTCGGGGAGCTCGTTGACAGGATCATCGTGGAAAACAACGAGCGGCTGCGGTTCCGGCTGAAAAACGGGCTGGAGCTGACAGAATCTATTGAAAGGACAGTGCGGTGATATGGCTGCTAATCGGAAGCTGCCCTTCGGCTACCGGATGGAACTGGGGAAGATTGTGGTACATCCAAAGGAGGCAGAAATAGTAACATACATTTTTCGGCAGTACATTCTTGGCGCATCCTACAAGGACCTGGTGGAGAATCTGCGGAACCAGGATATGCCATATGATCAGGGCAGGCTCTGGAACAAAAACATGGTGGCGCGGATTCTGGAGAATGGAAAATACACTGGACAACCGGGCTGGCCGTCCATCATTAGCATGGAGATGTTTGAACGCGCCAGTGAAAAACGCTCCAGCAAGATAACCCCATCGAAAAAGACAGATGCTCAGAAGGTCCTTCGCCGCCTGAGTGGAGGGAGCGGTGCAGAGGTGGAACAGACAGTGCTGCGTCTGCTCAATCTGTTGATTATGGAGCCTCAGCAAATCAGTGCCCCGCAGCCGATACCCGCCAGCCTCAACCGGGTTTTGGAGCTGCGGTCGGCTTTGGATCATGAGCTGGAGCAGCAGCCAATCAACGAGGATGCCGTAAAGCGTCTGACGATGGAACTGGCTTCCGCACAGTATGAGGAAATCGGCAGCCAGGAATACGAGACTGAGCGGCTGCGGCATCTGTTTCAGCGGCAGGCCCCTATGCAGAACCTGGATGCAGAGCTTCTTCAAGCCGCTGTCAATAGAATTCATGTACATGGCAATAAAATCAAAATCCAGCTTAAAAATGGACAAATATTGGAAAGGAGAGCGTAAATATGAGCAGTGTGAATCTGGCGCCAAATGTTATCATAATTCCCGCCGATCCAGAGTTCGCCAGAGCCAGCGCCGTCAGGCGGCAGCTCCGCGTCGCGGCCTACTGCCGGGTCAGCACGGACAGCGAGGAGCAGCTCACCAGCTACGAGGCCCAGCGGACCTACTACACGGATAAAATCATGGCGAATCCTGAGTGGACCATGGCCGGCCTGTTCGCGGATGAGGGCATAACCGGAACATCCGCTCAAAAGCGCCCGGAGTTCCTGCGGATGATCCGCCAGTGCAGGCAGAAAAAGATTGACCTCGTCCTCACCAAATCAATATCCCGCTTCGCCCGGAATACTGTGGACTCCCTCAAATATATCCGTGTTCTGAAGGAACTGGGGATTGCCGTTATCTTCGAGGAGCAGAACATCAACACACTGGAGTCAGACAACGAAATGCTCCTCACCATCCACAGCGCCTTCTCCCAGGCGGAGAGCGAAACCATGAGTTCCCGCATCAAATGGGGTAAGCGTGAGGCCATGCGGGAGGGCAGGGCCATTATCCAGTACAATCGGCTGTACGGCTACCGGCGTGGAGAAAATAACAAGCCGGAGATCATCCCGGAACAGGCCGAGGTGGTCCAGCGGATCTATAAGCAGTATCTGACCGGCGCCAGCCTGCGGATGATTCAGGATACATTGGAGTCCGAGCAGATCCCCAATGTGGAGGGAAAGTCGGAATGGAGTCTGAATGTGATCCGTGGCATCCTTACGAACGAAAAATATTACGGAGACGTCCTGATGCAGAAGACATATGTCAATGACTGCATCAGCCGCAAGACCATCCGCAACAATGGGCAGCTTCCCAAGTATCTGCTCCCAGACCACCATGAGGGGATCGTTGACCGCCAGACCTTTGACGCAGTACAGACGGAGATGGCCCGACGCAACGCAGGCCGTAGTCCCTCCCGGAAGAACGCGCCTACAGGCCGGACTTCCTACGCCAGCAAATATGCCCTTTCAGAGCGGCTTGTGTGCGGCGAGTGCGGGACCCTGTACCGCCGCTGCGTCTGGGCGAAGCGGGGCAAGAAACGCACCGTGTGGCGCTGTGTGAGCCGGTTGGACTACGGGACAACATACTGCCACAACTCCCCCACACTGGACGAAGAACCGCTCCAGAGGGCGATCCTGACTGCTATCAACAAAGTTATGGGGAAACGGGAGGATATGGCCTGTCAGATATCTGAGAGCCTGTTTAAAATCTTCTAATGAGGATGGCGATGAGAGCAAAAGTAAGCATCTGGGCAGAAATAAAGAGTT
>VSNB01000343.1 GCA_009774055.1 Clostridiales bacterium | reverse complement strand
CCCGACATACCTTTATTGCGGAATACCGCCCGTATCTTCTTCGAGGTGTCCTTGGCGTACCACTCATTTATGATATTTCGGAACGGGGTAAAGTCGTTACCCATCTGATCGTCGCTGTCCACTCCGTCATTGACGGCGATAAAGCGGACGCCCATCTCAGGGAAGCGGATTTCCGTATATAGCCCCACCTCCAGATAGTTCCGGCCAAACCGGGACATATCTTTGACAATCACCATATTGACCAGCCCAGCCTCAATATCCCCTATCATATCCAAGAATCCGGGGCGCTTGAAATTTGTACCCGAAAATCCGTCGTCTTTATAAATCTGATAACGGGAAATAGCATGGTCTTTGCAGTATTTGGTGAGGATTTCAATTTGGTGCTGGATGCTGTTGCTGTCCCCCTCGTTCTCATCGTCGCGGGAGAGCCGGACATAAAGGGCCGTCCATTTTTCGCCCTGGTTATTATACTGCCTGTTCATCATAGCCTCCAATCCGGCAGTCACCATTTCTTGTCCTTGTGACACTTATATTATACTAAATGTCAAGGAAAACGTCAAATTTTCGACAAGTTTTTACTGCTTTTTCCGCTTGGTTTCCTTGTCAAGTAAACGCTTTATTTTTTCTGAAACGGTGACGCCCTGGGGGGCAAAATACCCGCCTACTATGTAGGTCGTATTGCCGATCTTAATCTCCGTCTTTATTTCCGGCTGTGCCGTTCGGATTGCATTTGCCATTTGTCAAGCACACTCCTTTGTGAAATGTGTTCCACCGTGAGACGTATTTCCAATGAAAAATGCGTCTCACGGTGAGACGCATTATCGACAAATTTCGCACCGTCGGGCGGTGCTGTATTCAGTTGTTCACGATATAAAGCAAAGGCAGGTTCAGACGGCGGCTGGCAAAGCCGCTCCATAGGATTTTTCGTGCCTCCCCCCATTCCCGTGGCGGGGCGTCCTACGCTGTGACGCATAGCCGACGCAAGTATCATCATGCCTGTATGCGGTTCGTGGCCCGCTGCTGTGCCATAGCTGCTTTGCGGCGCTGGCCTTGTTCGCTCCGTCCTCCCGATGTCCTGCCTCCTTTCACGGGGGAGTCTCCCTGCGTACCCGCCGCCCGGCTCCACGCATACAGAATGTATCTGATTGCCCTATTCAGTTGTAGTGGTACAGGCCATTTCCGGCCCGCAGGGATGCGTCCTGCCGCACACGGCGCACTCCTGCCAAACGGAAATGTTATGGCATAAAATCATCGGGCGGCTCTCTGAATTGAAAACCGGCGATGGCTCTGAATAGTGCGATTTCCGCCTGATAGCGGAGGTCATCATCCACATAAGAGCGTTCTTTTCCGTATTCGTCCGTGTAGTGCCTCTGGCATTTGCTGGCAATAAAGCCCGCAAAATGCCGGAACACAAATTCGACAGCCTCGGTGTCAAATTTTTTGGCTTCTTGGATAACGGCGAAAGGGACTAATTTCATGATGTGTCCTCCATCAATTCGCGCAGCCGCCGCGTAGCGGCTTTTCGCCGTCTGGAAACGGTTGGACGGCTCATATGTACCAGCGACGCAATTTTTTCGTCTGTCAGCTCTCTGAAAAAGTAAAGCAATACGATTTCCCGGTCTGCGGGCATCAAGTGGGACAAAGCACAGGACAGCTTCGGATCATAAATAGGGATGTTTCTTCCATGAATGCAGAAAATTTGGTGCGGCTTCTCCGCCTGGATCATCTCATCATCCTCTGTTGACAAGGCGTACAACATTGCGTCTGTCAGCGTGGACAGGGACTGCTCCACTTCTCCCCGCGCGTCCTTCCGATTTCGTTCCTTTTTGATGGCGTTGAGGACAGATTTCATGCAGTAAGATTCAAATATCATTTCGTTAAATCGTTCAAATCTTTTCATAAGCAAAACTCCTAATTTGTCCCTCTACTCCTTAATATCCCTGGAAATTGCTTTTTGCTCATTATCCGCAGGAACACCCAAAACTTCCCAAAAGGTTATAAAAAACGACAACCTTTCTTAAATGCGTCTCACGGTGAGACGTATTTTATCGACAAATTCCGCACAATCTGTTATACAAAGAGCGGGACGGCAAGAACCGTCCCGCTCTTATAAGGTTTTATCTGTTTTTCAAGAAATTCATAAGCATCTGCGCCACCTGCGCCCGTGTCGCCTGCCCCTGGGGGCCTAACCGCCCATCGCCGTAGCCGTTGATGATGCCGTTCTCCACAGCCCACCGCAGGGCCTCCAGTGCGTAGCCGCTGGCCTTGTCCACATCGGTAAAGTGCAGCTCCTTATCGGTGGCGGCGGGGCTTCCGGCGTACCGCCAGAGCATGACGGCCAACTGCTCACGGGTGATGTTGTCGTTGGGGCCGAACATCCCGTTTCCGTAGCCGCCCACAATGCCCTGGCTGGTGGCCCAGCGGATGGCCTCGGTGTACCATGCGCCCTCCGCCACATCGCCGTATTGCAGCAGGTAGTTGACCACCGGCCTGCCCTCCTGGTTAAAGAGGATTTGGGCGAATTGGGCGCGGGTCAGGTTGTTGTTGGGGCCGAATGTTCCGTTTCCGTAGCCGCCCATTAGATCATTCCGCAGCACGTAGTCTACCGCCTCATGATACCAAGTCCCCACGCTCCCCAGGT
>VSNB01000342.1 GCA_009774055.1 Clostridiales bacterium | reverse complement strand
TGCGAAGGATTCTCAAGGGACGGAACGTCCCTTGAGGGTGCTTTTGGTTCTTTTCCCACAAGGGAAAAGAACGCCCCGCCGCCGGCGAGGCGGCAAAAAAGTCCCGCCCCGCAGGGGCGGTACGAAACATCCTTCAACGAAGAAACAAGAAAAAAGCGGCCGCGGCCCGCAGGGCCGCAGATTCAATTGGGGCCGCCGCGCAGCGGCAGCAAATGGGAACGGAGGTTTACAATGACAGAGCAGCAGCTGATAGACCTGGCGGTGGAGCTCGGCTTCGCCAACACCGCCGTCATGGATACGAAGGATTTGACCTTTGTTCCCTCCTTCCGCCCCCTCTGTGAGGAAAACCTCTGCGGAAAATATGGCGTCAACTACGCATGCCCTCCCGACTGCGGCACAGTGGAGGAAATGGCCGCCCGCGTCCGCCGCTGGCCCCGGGCCCTGGTTATGCAGACCATGTGGGACATCGAAGACCCTATGGACGAGTCCCAGACCAAGCCCGCCAAGGGCGCCCACAACAAAATGACCCGCCAGCTGATTGACCAGTCCGGGCAGCCGGGCCTGATGGTGGGCGCTGGTGGGTGCAGCCTCTGCTCCCCCTGCGCTATTGTGGAGGGCAAGCCCTGCCGCTTCCCGGACAAACGCTATTCCTGCATGTCCGCTTACTGCATCTTTGTTAAGGAAATGGCGGAATCCTGCGGGATGGAATACGACTGCGGACCGGGCGTGGTGGCGTTTTTCAGTATGTTCTGCTTCGACCCGGCGGAATAAGGAGGAATCATGCTGCTGGCCGTTGATGTAGGAAATTCCAATATTTCCCTGGGGATCTTTCAAAACAGCATCCTGCGGATGAAGGCGAAAATCTCCGTCAAAACCCGGAGGAGCGCCGATGAATACGCCGCCGTGCTCTACGACCTGATGCGGATGAATCATATTGCCCGGGAGGAGATCAAGGGCTGTATCCTCGCCTCCGTGGTGCCGGAGCTCACCGGTCTGGTGGAGGACGCGGCCCGGATCGTTACCGGGACCCAGGTCCTCCGGGTGGGACCGGGCATCCGCACCGGCTTCCGCATCCGCATTGACGATCCCTCCCAGCTGGGAGGCGACCTGGCGGCGGACACTCTGGCGGCGCTGACGGAGTACGGCGCGCCCCTGGTGGTGATTGACGCGGGCACCGTGACGACCATCATTGCTGTGGACAGGAACCGCACCTACCTGGGCGGCTGTATCCTCCCCGGCATCCGGCCCAGCGCCATGCTGCTGAAGGAGGCCACCGCCCTGCTGCCCTCCATCGAGCTTGGGAGCGGCGAGGACGCCTGCCTGGGCCGCAACAGCGCTGACGCCATGCGCTGCGGCCTTCTGCTGGGCAGCGCCATGATGGTGGACGGCTTCATCAACCGCTACACCGCCCTGCCGGGAATGACGGGGGCGAAGTACGTGGCCACCGGCGGCTCCGCCCCCCTGGTGACAGCCAGATGCCAGAGGAAGATTGCGCAGGACCCGGAGCTGACCCTCAAGGGCCTGCGGTATCTCTACGAAGCCAACCGGCCCAAGCGTTAGGTAATAACGGCGAACGCCGTTGTTATACATATTTTGCGCGCCGTACTCCAACGATGGAGACGACAGCGCGAGGTGAAATACCCTCAAAGGAGAAGCAAACCATGCGCAACACAAACACCCAAGTCCGGCAGACCGCACTGACGGCGGTACTGGCGGCAATCGTCCTCCTCATGACCTTCACCCCCCTGGGCTATCTGTACGTGGGCCCGGTGGCAATCACCTTTATGGTGATCCCGGTGGTGATCGGCGGCATTACCCTGGGGCCGGCCCGGGGCGGCTTCTTAGGCGGCGTGTTCGGCGCGTCCAGCCTGGCCAAGTGCTTTATGGGCGACGTATTCGGCGCAACGCTGTTCTCGCTGAATCCCTTGGCTACCATTGCCGCCTGCTTTATTCCCCGTATTCTCATCGGCGTGGTTGCGGGACTGCTGTTCCCCGCCCTGCAGAAACTGAGCAAGAATAACGCCGCAGCCTTCATCGGCACCGCCGTGGCCGGAACGCTGACCAACACTGTCCTGTTCATCGGCATGGTCGTCGCCTTTTTCCGGAACTCCTATTTCGGCGGCGGTCCCTTCCTGACCATCTTTGTCAGCTTCTTTTCCCTTAATGTGGCCCTGGAGCTGGTCGTGGGCGTGGTCATCAGCGCGGCCCTGAGCGCAGTGCTGAACCGGTTTGTGCTGAACGCGCCCCAGTGCCAGTCTACAGGCGGGATTACTGGATAACGGCCGGATATAAGATGGCAGAGGGCTCTTCCGGACCCTCTGCCATTTTTGCGTCTCAAAAAAGACGCTTTGCATCTTTTTTGAGAAAGAGGATCGGGCCGAGTGCGGCCCGCAAAGTACTTTTTCGAGGTACACGCCCTCGAAAAAGTGATCGAATATTTTTCACGCCTTCGGCGCGAACTCCTGCGGAGGGCTTTTTTGACAATCTGAGATGACAGAGGGTTCCTCCGGCCCCTCTGCTATTCTTCTGACCGCCCCATCTTTTCTTAATATTTAATGGCGATAATGGAGAAACCAGGCTGTTCAATCCCTGCAATTTTTATTACTTCCGAACCGAAAGGTCGGAAGTAATATTTGCCATGTTTTGCGGTTGCCGCTGTTTACAGCGGCGAGCA
>VSNB01000341.1 GCA_009774055.1 Clostridiales bacterium | reverse complement strand
ACGTCGAAAAAGTACTTTGCGGGCCGAACTCGGCCCGGTCCCCTTTCTCAAAAAAGATGCGAAGCATCTTTTTTGACACGCAGGCCCCATTGCATTTACCGCATCCGAATCTTTCTCAGCAATATGATGCACAGCCCCGCCGCCGCAAGAAAAATCCCGGCCAGAGGACCCAGGAGGGACCAGGAAAACCCTTCCGTCAGCAGTGTGTAGCCCCAGGTTGCGGGGAACAGCCTGCCAACAGCCGCAAAGGGTCCGGGGAGCAGGTCCATGGGAAACATGATGCCCGACAGCATGATCGACGGCAGAAACAGCAGGATGGAAAACAGGGTTGTACTGGCCGTATCCTTTACCGCCAGGCCAATCACGCTGGCTATGCTCAGGGACACGGCGATCAGGATGGCCGTGCCGCAGAAGTGCGCCGCCGGGTGCTCCGGGATCTTCGCGTTGAAGGCGGCGGGCGCGGCTGCGTACAGGAGCAGGCTCATCAGGAGCAGATGGACGAAGGCGGAGACGTTGGTCAGAATCAGCCCCATGGAGAGGGGGACGCCGTTGGCTTGATACACGTTTTTGATGTCGCGCCCGTAGATTTCCGCCAGAGAGGGCGGCAGGCCGATCAACGCCCCCATAGAGACGGCGAACGTTGTCATGGACTGGACCAGCGTGTCCCGGCTCTCCGGCAGAACGGAGGTGAAGATCCCGCCCATGACCGCGAAGAAGAGGAGCGGGACGGCGTAGCAGGCGATCAGCATGGTCCTGCTGCGCAGGTCCAGCCTCCATTGCAGGGCGGCTCCGTAGAAAAATCCGTTCATTGTTATTCCCCCTTCGTGATCCGGACGAAATGCCGCTCCAATGAGCCACGGTCCACCTGTATGTCCTTAATGGCGGCGTTTTTCTCCCGACAGGTCCGCAGGATCGTCGGAAGCTCCTTTTCGATGTCCTCCACTTCAAATTCCTCCAGTCCCAGGTTTGTTTTGATCCGGACGCTGTAACAGGTGCCCAGGCGGTCCGCCAGTTCCCCGGCTGTGCCCGCAAAAGCGATCCGGCCATCCAGGAGAATGGCGATGCCGTCGCACAGGCTCTCCACCTCGGCCATATCGTGGCTGGACAGCAGGACGGTCTTTCCCCTGCCCTTCAGTGCGCGGATGCATGCGTGGAGGGAGAGGCGCCCCTCTGTGTCCAGACCTGCCGTGGGTTCGTCCAGAAACAGGATGTCCGGGTTCCCGGTCAGCGCCAGCGCCAAATGGAGCCGCCGCTTCTGCCCGGTGGACATTTCCCGGTACTGCTTGTCCGCCAGGGCCTCCGCGCCCAGGGCCGCCAGCATGGCGCGGTCCGGGGAAGTCCTGTTCCATTTCGCAAAGAGCCGGATGGCCTCCTTCCCCCTGATATAGGCGGGCAGGGAGGCCGACTGGAGCTGGATGCCGGTCCTGCCGCGTACGGACACGCTGCCGCCGTCATACCTCCGCAATCCCTCGATGCACTCCAGCGCCGTGGTTTTCCCCGCGCCGTTCGCGCCCAGCAGGGCAAAGACCTCCCCCTGGCCCACGTCCAGGTCGACGCCCCGCAGGGCCTCGTTTTTTCCATAGCTTTTTCGCAGGTTCCTCACCTGTACCGCATGTGTCATATCGCCGCCTCCTGAAAGGGGTCCGTCCCAAGATTGGAAAAATAGGCGCCCAGCGCCGGTTCGATAAAGGCGTTTGCCTCGCACAGCTTTTGCTGCCACTCCTGGTCGAGGGCGCCGCTTTTCCCCACCTCCACCAGCCGGAGAAGCATGGCGGCGTCCCCGTTGGTGAACTCCTGGATCAGGGCCCAGTAGGCCTTGGCAAAGTCCTGCCCCTCCCGGCCTGCGGGCGGAACGCCGTCCGCTCCCAGACGGATGGCCTCGTTTTGCATCGCCAGGAATTTTTCCAGAAAAGCCTGCCCGCTTTCCCGGTCGAAGCGAAGGCGGATGTGGTCCAGCGTCTCGCTGTCAAAGTGCTTGATCAGCCAGTAGAAGTCGTTTTTCATTTCCAGATTGACGAGGATGTCCGCATACTTTTTGAAGTCCACCGCCTGCATTTCCAACGCCTCCGCCCGCAGCGCCTCGATCCGCGCCAGGGCATCCGACAGCTCCCGGATCTTTTCCCGGACGGCGGCGGCCTGCTCCGCCAGGATTTCCGCCACCTCGGACGGGTCGTCCAGGGAAATCAGCCGGTTCTTGATGTCGCCCAGAGAAAACCCCAGGCGCTTTAAGGACAAAATCTGATGGAGCCGGATTACGTCCCTGTCCGTATACAGCCTGCGGCCGCCCTCGCTGGATGCGGAGGGCGGCAGGAGGCCCTCCCGGTGATAGTGCTGCAGGGTCCGGACCGTTACGCCCATCTTTTTTGCTATCTCTCCCACGGACATGCAGCCCGGCGGGATCGCTCTGTGTTTTTCCATGCTTCATACCTCCTGACGGCAGTATAACTCATGACGCCGCGTTATGAGCAAGAACTTTTTTGCAGATTATATAGGGCCTGCTGAAAAACTTTTCAGCAGCTAAAAAAGTGAGAAGCTGTACCAATAGCTCAAAACCGTTTCAATAAAGTTCGACAAGCAGCGATGATACAAACGGCTTGAAAGGTTTTGCGGTATCCCGCGTCGGCACAAAACCGCTGAATAGATGGGTATTTGTTGTAGGCGTCCCTTGCGGCCA
>VSNB01000340.1 GCA_009774055.1 Clostridiales bacterium | reverse complement strand
GGCTTCGCCGCCTACGCCCTGGCCCAGGCCCAGCCGCCCCAGCCCCTGCAGCCCATCCCCGTGGACATGGGGGAGGAGGCGTGCGTGATGCCGAGGCTGGAGGGGAGCACGTCGATCCTGGCGGCAAAGGAGAAGGTGAAGGCTATGGAGGTCCAGGTGGAGCTGGAGGAGCGGCTGGACGCCCCGGTGGAGGCGGGACAGCAGGTGGGCCGGATGGTGGTGGCCTCCGGCGGGGAGACGCTGGCGGAGGTGCCTGTGGTGGCGGAGCGGGCCGTGGCCCGGCTGACCTACTGGCAGGTGCTGGAGCGGTGCCTGCGCACGGCGTTCCTGGGGGGATAGAGGTCAAAAATGGCGAAGCCGCTTTTTTGAGGGGGGTTCTACATCAAAGGCGCCAGGGGGCGGAGGAGCCAGCCGGTCAGGCGGCGGCTCAGCCGGTCCCTCCGGCAGTCCTCCTCCGTGATACGCCGGCATTTCTGCAAGGTCGCCTGGAAGTCCGCCTCGATGTCCCCCACCGCCGGCACGCTGTGGAGCAGCGCCGCGCACTCGAAATGGAGGTACAGGCTCCGATAGTCCAGGTTGATGCTCCCCGTCACCGCCGTGACGCCGTCGCTGACGAAGGATTTGGCGTGGACGAACCCCGGCTCGTACTCGTAGATCTCCACCCCGCCGGCGATGAGCTCCCGGTAGTAGGAGCGGGTCAGGGCGAACACCGTCTTCTTGTCCGGCCGGCCCGGTGTGATGAGTTTCACGTCCACCCCCCGCTTGGCGGCGAAGAGGAGGGCGGTGACCATTTCGTGGTCGATGATGAGATAGGGCGTCATGATGTGGACGTACCGCCGGGCCCGGTTGAGGATGTCCATGTAGACCATTTCGGCCACGTTCTCATCGTCGAAGGGGCTGTCCCCGTAGGGGGCGATCCAGCCGGGGGCCTCCGCCGGGGCGGAGGCCGCCAGGTAGCGGGTACAGTCCTCCATCCCCCGGTCCGCCGCGTTCCACATCTGCAGGAACATCAGGGTGAAGCTCTTCACCGCCTCCCCGGTGATCCGGATGGCCGTGTCCTTCCAGTGGCCGTGGGGGTGGGTGCGGTTGATATACTCGTCGGAGAGGTTGATCCCCCCGGTAAAGGCGCACCGGCCGTCCACCACCAGAATTTTCCGATGGTCCCGGTTGTTGTAGTGGGTGGACACAAGGGGCTTGAGGGGGGCGCACATCCTGCAGCGGATGCCCAGCTCCTCCAGCTGCCGCGGGTAGTGGTAGGGCAGGTCGAAGAGGGCGCAGGTGCCGTCGTAGAGGACCCGGACCTCCACGCCCGCCTTGGCCTTCCGCTCCAGGACCTTGAGGATGCGGCCCCACATGTAGCCCTCCCGAATGATGAAGTACTCCAGGAAGATGAAGTCCTTCGCCTGCCCCAGCTCCTTCAGGATGGCGGAGAAGGCCGCCTCCCCGATGGGGTAGTAGTCCGCGCCGGAGTTCCGCCACACCGGGAAGCCCCCCATCCGCCGCAGGTAGGAGGCCAGCCCCGCCGCGCCGGGGTCCGCCTCCTCCAGGCTCCGGAGGGCCTCCTCCCCCTGGGGCAGGAGGCCGGCGGTTTCCTGGCCGATCTCCTCCAGCCGGGCCCGGACCAGCCGGTGGCCCCAGTCCGCGTCCACATAGAAGTAGAAGGGGACGGCGAAGACCGGGAAGAGCATGATGAGCAGAATCCAGGTGATCTTGATATAGGGGTTCCGGGGCCGGTTGACCACGATCAGGGCCACAATGAGGCCCGCCAGCATGGACCCGCCGTAGACGGTGTAGTCCCGGAGCCAGTAGAATCCCGCAAAGAGGAGGCCGAACTGGGCCGCCAGCAGGAGGACCACCACCGTGGTCCGGCCGAAGATCAGGCGGAAGAAGCCCCGCCGGCCCTTGTTGAGCAGCAGGACGGCCTCCTCGTCCAGATGGGTCCGTTTCTCCTTTGTCATGGCGTTCCTCCTGTTTTTCCGTTAAGAACCTGCGTTTTTGCTACTATAGCACAGAAGCGGGGAAAACGCAACGGCGGGGTTTACGCCGGGGGCCGCGGGGAAGGCTTTCGGTATTGTTGCCCCTTTCCGAAAAATAAAATCCGCTCCCGTTGACAAAACGGGAGCAGATGGGTATAATGACGACAGAAGGGCGCTGCTACATGACGGTCAGCCCCTACACATCAACGAAGAATCGCTGACTGCCTGGGTACCAGCCGGGCAGTCAGCACGCTTTTGTGGTAAGCACCGCCATCACCGCCGCCGCGATCCCAAGGACCCGCAGCAGCTGCAAAAGCTTCTTTTTCCACATCCGCACCACCTCCCCCCGAACCGGATCGCGAGGAAATGGGCTGACCGCCATATGTAATAACGCGCCCCTCCGTCCCGCCTGTCTGGCGGGCGGGTCCATTATACTATGCCATGCCGCGCTGGGTTTTGTCAAATGACGCCGGCTTCCGGCCTTGGGAAAGGAGCGGCTTCGCGTGAATCAAAAGCTGTATACGACCCTGAGGGTCCTGCTGATAGCGGTGGCGGTCGTCAGCGCGGCGGTGGTGGTCCGGGACCTGCTGGCGTACCGGGCCGGCGACCGGACCTATGAGGACGCGGCCCGGACGGCGGGCCTGGTCCGCCGTCTGTCTCTGATACACCTCTCCGCGCCCACGAGACTAAGGCGGATCGGGGGTGG
>VSNB01000034.1 GCA_009774055.1 Clostridiales bacterium | reverse complement strand
AAAGGCGCGTACGCGCCTGCCCGTTAAGGGAGTCTTGAACCGTAGGTTCAAGCGCGTTTTTGCCTACTTTTGCCGCGCGGCAAAAGTAGGCCGCCGTCCGGGCGCGGGAGCCCGGAGCTTCCGGGAAGAAAAGAAGCGGTCGCGGCCCGCAGGGCCGCAGATTAAATCCCGTTCGCGCCCAAAGGGCGCGAAGAGAAAACTACCGTGCAAATTGGAATAATTCGCATTTGATCATCCCATTGTAGAGTTTTCTCTTTTTCTCTGCCTTCCGACCGAAGAATCGCTCGAACTCCGGATGGCTGGTTATCACCAGCACCCTCCATTTCGGCGGTACATGGTGATAGACTTCCCCAAAAACGCGGTATAACGCCTCGGCCTCTTCTTTTTCCAGAAGCCGCTCCCCGTAGGGCGGATTGGTTACAATCTGCCCGTACTCGCCCTGGCAGCGGAACTTTTTCACGTCCGCAGCGTCAAAACGGACAAGATCCTCCACCCCCGCTTTGGCGGCGTTCTCCCTGGCAATGCGCACCGCCTTGGGGTCGATGTCGCCGCCCCAGATGTCGTACGGCCCGCTGAACTCATTATCCATGGCCTCCTCGGCGGCGTCCAGCCAATATCTGCCGTCCAGCCACGCCCACTTCTGGGCGTCAAAGGAGCGGTCCAGGCCGGGGGCCCGGTTCTTGGCGATCAGCGCCGCCTCGATGGCGATGGTCCCGGATCCGCAGAAGGGGTCCCGGAAGGGGTCCTTCCCCCGGTAGCGGCTGAGGATCACCATGGCCGCCGCCAGCGTCTCCCGCAGGGGGGCCTCCACGCCTACCGCCCGATAGCCCCGCTTATGGAGCCCCGGACCGCTGGTGTCCAGATACAGCGCGCACATGTCCTTCATAATGGCGAACTGAATCTGGTACTTGGCCCCCGTCTCCGGCAGGCGGTTCAAGCCGTAGACCCGCCCCAGGCGCTCCGCCGCCGCCTTTTTAATGATCTTCTGGCAGTCGGGCACCGAGTGGAGCTGGGAATCCAGGGCGTGTCCCTTTACGGGGAACTGCCCGTCCCGGGGCACGAAGTCCTCCCAGGCCACCGCCGCCGCTCCCTGGAACAGGGCCTCGAAGCTCCTGGCGGGAAAAGCCGCCAGCAGCACCAGCGCCCTTTCCCCGCAGCGCAGATTCAGATTGAGCCTGGGCAGGTCGGCCTCCGTCCCCCGGCACAGCACCCTGCCGTTTTCCACCTTTACGTCCGCCAGCCCCAGCCGCCGGACCTCGTCTCCCACCAGTCCCTCCAGCCCGAACAGGCAGGGGACCGCATATGTCAAATCCATATATTTTCTCCCGATTACTTCCCTGAAAGACATGCGCCTTGGAAAAACTTTATGAGCCGCACTGGGCCCCGGGCCCTTTTTGAAAGGACGCCTTCAGGCGTCCTTTCAAAAACTCCTTCTCGCTTGAAACGGCTCCGCCGTTTCCTCACATAAAAAGGAAAAGAAAGCGCCCCGCAGCGGCCGTGTGAGCCCTGTTATAACCTGCACATAATCAGCAGGTGGGTTGCCTGCATTGCCCTTTACTGCTTCCAACTTCCAACCGCGAGAGTGGCAGCCGGGAGGCCTGCAAACCAGACAATGAACCAGCGTCCCTTATAACAAAATGTGGGTTAATGAAAGACTCATCACGCACCCCGCAGGGCACTTTATCTTTTATCTTGTTTTGTCTTGGACCGGATTCCGGGCCGGCGGTGCTTACTCCTCGTCCTCGTCCTGGAACAAGAGCTCCATGAAAAGGTCGTACACCTCCGTCAGCTCCTCCTCGCTGTCCAGCGTGGAGAGCAGCTCCTCGCCGTTCTCCTGGATGGACTTGAGGATCACCATGCCATAGTCGTCACTGTCCTCATCCGCTTCTTCCTCCGGCACGGCGGGGAAAAAGGCCATATAGGTCTGCCCCTTGTGCTCCAGCACATCCAGCAGCTCCAGCTCGATGTCGTTGCCGTCCTCATCCGTTACCGTAATGAAATTGGGGCCGAACTCCTCACTCACGGCGGCTCCCTCCTTCCGCTTTCTCACGCGGAACGCCTCACCGGCTCCGCTCCTATAGTGTAACCGTTTTTTCTCCAAATTGCAAGAGGATTTCCATGTGACATTTTGACGATTTCACAACTTCTTTTTTGTATTTTATGAAGAAATTTGCAGAGGCCGCGTTTTTTTTGCCGGACAGGCTCGAAATTTCCCTCTTTTTTTAGTTGACAAGCTGTGATATACTATAAATTGGTATGTCGTAAATACCGTTCGCATCCCCTCTACACCTGGAAAAGGAGGTACATCCTGCTATGGATCAGACCTATCGCGGCAGTCCGGACAGCCGCTCCCCCGACCGCGGGGAGCAGAGCGCCCGGCGCCAAAAAAAGAAGCACTCCGTGGGCCGCATCATCGGCAAGATCATCGGATGGTTCTTTTTGACCGTATTCACCCTGTGCGTCATCGGCGTACTGACCGCAGGCATATTCGCCAAAATCTTCCTCACCTACGTGGACACCACACTGCGCCCCACCTTGGGCATCGCCACTGCGGAGGAAATGCAGCTGGCCCTGGCCTCCACCATGTACGACAAAAACGGCACGGCCATGCTGTCCCTCTACGACAACGGCGAGGAGACGGGCGGCGGCAACCGGGAGCTTATCGAGTACAAGGACCTGCCCAAGCACCTGGTGGACGCCCTGGTGGCCATTGAGGACAAGCGGTTCTGGGAACACTCCGGCGTGGACTGGATCGGCACGGCCAGCGCCATCAAGTCCACCGTTACCGGCGGCGCCACCCGGGGCGGCTCCACCATCACCCAGCAGCTGCTGCGCCACAAATACCAGGACACGGACGTCACCGTCAAGCGGAAGTTCCGGGAGATCCTCCGGGCGCTGGAGTATGAGAAGTACACCAGCAAGGAGGACATCATCACCGAGTACCTCAACCGGGTCTACTTCGGCGCGGGCTGCTCCGGCATCCAGACCGCCGCCAAGACCTACTTCGGCAAGGACGTTTCCGAGCTGGACCTGGCGGAGAGTGCCTGCATTATCGGCATCACCAACAACCCCTCCCTCTACGATCCCTTCCGCAGCGCGAAGTTCGAGCAGGACGACGGCTCGATCAAGACACCCCGGGATTTCAACAAGAGCCGCCAGGAGCTCATCCTGAAGGAAATGCTGGATCAGGGGAAAATCTCCGAGGCGGAGTATGCCGCCGCCAAGGCGGAGAAGCTGCGCTTCACCGACACCGACGAGTACAAGGCCATCCACGGCCTGGACATCCCCGAGCCCGACGAGGAGGGCGGAGAGGAGATCGCGGACACGACCAAATTCAACACTTGGTTCCAGGACGCGGCCATCGACGAGGCCATCGACCTGCTGGTGGAGCACAAGGGCTACAGCCGCGAGGACGCCTCCAAGATGCTCTACCGCCAGGGCTACCACATCGAAACCACCTTCGACCCGGAGATCCAGGCCAAGGTGGACGCGGTCTACAAGGATGTTTCCAACTTTGAGGAGTACACTTCCAAGAGCGGTACGCCCATCGCCTCCGCCATATCTATCGTGGACTACAATGGAAACGTGGTCGCCATAGCCGGCGGCGTAGGAGAGAAGACCATGAACCGGGAGCTGAATCTGGCCGTCTCCCGCCGCCAGCCGGGGAGCGCCATCAAGCCGGTGAGCGTCTACGCCCCGGCCATCGAGTATAACGTGGTTTCTCCCGGCAGCATCATTGACGACTATCCCATCAACACCACCCTCCGCGCCAACGGCTACCCCCGGAACTCCTCCGTGAGCTCCAACTCCGCCGGCGGCTACTCCGGCAACCGCACGGTGAGCTACAGCGTGATCCACTCCCTGAACACCGTCTCCGTCCGGACGCTGCAGAAGCTGACCTATCCCCGGTCCTTCGAGTTTATGACGAACAACCTGGGCTTCCAGCTGGATGCGGCGGACATTGACATGGGCCCCCTGGCTATGGGCGGACTGACCTACGGCGTGACTACGGTGGAAATGGCCGCGGCTTACGCCGCCTTCGGCAACGAGGGTGTCTACACCAAACCCCGGCTGGTCACCAAAATCTGGAACAACGACCGTACCGAGGTGGTGGTGGACAACGACGACCCCGCCGTCCGCACCTGGGAGGCCATGGACGACACCACCGCCTACCTGATTACCAACATGCTCAAAAAGGTGGTCACCGAGGGCACCGGCACCAAGGCCCGGTTCGACGGCATGACCATGGCCGGCAAGACCGGCACCACCTCCAACAACTTTACCCGGTATTTCGTGGGCTATACCCCCTACTACTCCGCCGCCGTCTGGATGGGCTACCGGGACAAGGACGAGAAGATCAACGCCTCCGGCAACCCCGCCGCCCTCATCTGGAAGAAGGTCATGTCCAGCATCCACGAGGGGCTGGAGGACAAGTCCTTCCCGGGCAAGCCGGACGGCATCACCTGGGTGGACGTGTGCGCCGACTGCGGCATGAAGCCCAGCTCCCTGTGCTCCTCCGACTACCGGGGCAGCAGGGTCATCAGCGTGGAGGTCCAGACGGGGGCGGTTCCCTCCGGAAGCTGCACCTGCCACACCGAAGTCCGGGTCTGCACCAACCCTGAGACGGAGGAGGTCTGCCTGGCCGGGGACTACTGCCCGGAGGAGACGGTGTCCACGCGGGTGATGCTGGTGGGCCGGGAGCACCTGGAGCGGCCCGACGGATCCCTGGTCCTAGCCGGCGACAGCGATGCCCACCTGACCTATTTCTCCACCAAGGGGACCTGTACCCTGCACGATGAATTCTACGTGCCGCCGCCGACGCTGCCGGGAGAGGAGCCCATGCCGGGCGACCCCGACTTCCAGTGGCCCATCGGCCCCTGGGACCCCGGCGAGGTACTGCCGCCGGACGGCAGCCAGATTGCCAATCCGGACCCGGGCCCCGATCCGATTCCCGACCCCGATCCCGTGGAGCCCACGGACCCTGTGGACCCCACGGAGCCCACTGTCGCGGAGCCGGAGGACCCGCTGGAGGGGGATGACGGCCCCATCCTGCCGGAGGAACCGATCCTGCCCTAAAACAACACGCAGAGGCCCCCGAGGCGTGAGCCTCCGGGGCCTCTGCGTGCCAAAAAAGATGTTTCACATCTTTTTTGAAGGAGTTTTCGCCGCGCTCTGCGCCTCGGGTAGATCGTGCGATGGCCGCATCGAGCGGCCACGCACGATTCAATTCTACACAGCCACTTCGATGTGGCTGTGTAGAATCTACGACGCTCACTCCGCGCGAAGAGTTTTTCCAACGTACACGCCGCGGGAAAAACGATTTGATTTTCTTTGTCGCCTGTTTGGAGCCGGTTTTTGTATGGGGAGGAGCAGTTTGAAAAGGTATAGGTTTCGTATGAATTTTGACGTTTTCAAATTTTTCTGAAAATAGTCCTTATTTTTCCGGTAAACGGACCGATATAGGTAGTGAACGCGGCGCGTGCCGGGCAGTTCGATAATGTATAGGTTTCAAACGGCTGCGCGAGCCGGTTGAGATAGTTCCTGCGCCAAGCTTCCCGGACAGTCCGGCCGGATGGCCGGGTGGGGCGGCGCAACACCTACGGAGCGGATGCATGGATGCTGACGCTTAGATTTTATGGAGGTACAAAATGAGAATTTAGCATAATATAATGGCGATGAACGCCTACCGCAACTACAACAACAACACCAGCGCGCTGAGCAAGAACCTGGAGAAACTGTCTTCCGGTTACAAGATCAACCGCGCCGGCGATGACGCCGCCGGTCTGGCGATTTCCGAGAAGATGCGCGCCCAGATCACCGGTCTGAACGCCGCTTCCAAGAACGTCAAGGACGGCATCTCCCTGGTGAAGACCGCCGAGGGCGCCATGCAGGAAATCCAGGATATGCTCAATCGTATGGATTACCTGGCGACCCAGTCCGCCAACGGCACCTATGATAACGAGGTAGACCGCGCCGCCCTGCAGAAGGAAGTCAACCAGCTGAACGACGAAATCAACCGTATCGCCGACTCCGCCAATTTCAACGGCATCAAGCTGCTGGACGGCACCTGGGATACCGACGCTGTCGCCAAGGCCGAGGAGGCTGTGAAGGCCGCTCAGGCTAAGATCGATAACCCCACCTTCGATACCGCCTACAATGAGGTCAGCAAGACCGATGTGGAAGACCTGCTTCTGGACCTGCCCACCGCTGGTAACGCCGCTGTTGCTGGTACCAATACCGTTCTGGAAACCACCGGCGTCGAGGCCGGCAAGCCCGGCTTCGAGGTGGAATTGGACGGCTTCAGCTATGGTTCCGCAGCTGATACTGATACTGTCACCGTTAAGGTCGGTAATGTTACACTAACCAGCGATGCTATCGCGAAGGGGACAACGCTGAATGCCGAGGATATTGCCAAGTTGTTCGATGGTAAAACGCTCACGTCTACTGACCTGACGGACAAAGGCGGCAATAGTATGGTGTTTGATATCAAGGCCGAGGGCACCAAGCTGGTCTTTACTCCCCAGGCTGACCCCGGTAAGATCATCAACGCTAATCTGGATGTGACGGTTTCCGGTACAACCACCGCCTACTCTGAGATCGACGCAGTCAAGGATAAGTTCACCACTGGTGCTATCGCCGCTGGCGGTGCTGTGACTAAGGATGAGGTGGTTGGCATCACTGTATCTTATAAAGATGCGGATGGTGCTGCAAAGACCAAGGACCTCACTTACACTGTCAAGGATGGCGATGACCTGGCCAAAGTTATCAAGGGCCTGGCTGACGCCGCCAACAATGACGCCGATCTGAAGGGCCTGTTCAAGGCCACTGCTGGTGCTACCTCGCTGGACATGGAGGCACTGACTGCTGGTAAGGGTCAAGGCACGGTTACTGGTATTGCCCTGACTACCGGTAAGGGCGGTGCCACTACGTCTCTTACCGTAGCGGCTGGTGCCACTGCCGCCGCCGGCGCTGACAAGACCTTCACCGGTGTGAAGGGCTCCACCAACCTGGGTACCGTCAACATCAAGATTAACAACGAGGGTTCCACCGACCGGCTGGCCAACACCACCATCGACCTGTCTGACTATTTCACCGACGGCACCAAGATCACCTTGGGTGACAAGACCTACACCGTGGCCGTGGGCAAGGACAGCGCCTACAAGGATGCCGAGAACGTGATCGACCTCACCGACTACGACACCAACGCCGACGTGGATGTGGACGTTGCCGCCTCCCGTTTGACCGAGGTCGTCCGCAAGAGCGGCAACACCGTATTCTCTATTGGTCAGGGCGCCACTGATGGTACCATCACCCTCCAGCAGCTGTCTACCGCCAAGGACAGCACCGACATGGAAACCATGGACGGCCTGCTGAACTATATCAAGATTGAGGGCGTAGACGCCACCGCCACCGAGGCCAACAAGACCGCCGCCGTGGACGCCGCCAAGAAGGAGCTGGCTGCTGCGCAGGAGAAGCTGGACGCCGCCAACAAGAAGGGCGGCAAGGCTCTGAACCTCCAGATCGGCGACACCAGCGACGATTACAACCAGCTGGGCGTAAAGATCGGCAGCATGCGGACCGAGGCTCTGGGCGTTGACGGCCTGAGCATCGCCACCGCCGAGGACGCCTCCAAGGCGATCGACACCATCAAGAGCGCCATCAACCACGTGTCCTCCGTCCGCGGCGACCTGGGCGCATACCAGAACCGTCTGGAGCACACCCAGAACAACCTGAGCGTGATGGCCGAGAACATCCAGGATGCCGAGTCCACCATCCGCGACACCGACGTGGCCGAGGAAATGATGAGCTACGTCAAGAACAACATCCTGGTCCAGTCCGCCCAGGCCATGCTGGCCCAGGCCAACCAGGTGCCCCAGGGCGTCCTGCAGCTGCTGGGCTAATCGGCAGTATGGGAGCGGCATAGCAGCCGCGCGGCCTGGGGCAGCGTGGCGGGGTCCCCGCCGAAGCCCAGCGAAGCGGGTTCGGTGGGGAGAGGAGGGGCAAAGGAGCGGAGTGCAGTTTTCCGCGCCAGCGGGAAACGGAACGAAGCGGATTTCGCCCCGACGAGGCCCAGGCCAACCAGGTGCCCCAGAGCGTGCTCCAGCTGCTGGGCTAATCGACGCAGGAATTCTCATTCCAGATACGCAAAGGGAGCGGGCTTCAGCCCGCTCCCCTCTTTTCCACAATAAAATCCGCTCCCCGGCGTCTGCGCGCCGGAGAGCGGATTTGTTCTTTATTTTTCCAGGGAGAGGTCTAAAATCTTCTGGCACAGTTCCGGATAGGTCATGCCCACCGCCGCAGCCTCCTTGGGCAGCAGACTGCCGGGGGTCATGCCGGGGAGGGTGTTGATCTCCAGGCACCAGGCCCGGCCCTCCTGGTCCAGGATAAAGTCCGTCCGGGAGTAGGCCCGCAGGCCCAGGGCCTGGTGGAGCTTCAAGGCCAGCCCCCCTATGGTCCGCTGCTGCTCGGGGGTGATGGGTGCAGGGCAGACCTCCAGGCTCCCGCCCTCCTGGTACTTGGCGGTGTAGTCGAAATAGCCGCCGCGCTGGGCGGTGATCTCCACCGCCGGCAGGTACCGGTCCCCCAGCACGCCCACGGTCAGGTCCCGGCCCCGGATCTTCTGCTCCACCACCACGTGCCCGCCGTAGGTGAGCATTTCCTCCAGGGCGGCGGACAGCTCCTCCCGGGTGTCCGGCAGGGCCAGGCCCAGGGAGGACCCGCCGTTGATGGCCTTCACCGCCGCCGGCAGGGGCAGTTCCCTGACCAGCCGCGGGATGTCCTCCCGGCGGTAAACCAGCTCCCGCCAGGGGAGTGTGGGGATGCCGGAGAGCTCCATGACCTGCTTGGCTACAGCCTTGTTCATCGCCATGCCGGAACCCAGGTGCCCCGAGCCGGTGTAGGGAATCCCCAGCAGGTCGAAGGCGGCCTGGACCCGCCCGTCCTCGCCGCACTCCCCGTGGAGGCCCAGGAACACCGCATCCGCCAGGGCGCATGCCTCCAGCACGCCTGGGCCGAAGAGGCTCCCCGACCGATCCCGCCGGGAGGCCCGCACCGCCGCCAGGTCCGGGGCCTCGGCGGCGATTACCTCTCGCCCGCACAGGCCATCGGAGGCGTCAAAGATGTCCGCCGGGGCTCCGGCATAGTTTTCCAGCCCCAGGAACATATCCACCAGCGCGGCCCGGTGGCCCAGGCTCCGCAGGGCCCGGCAGATGCCCTGGCCCGACACCAGGGATACCTGCCGCTCCGGGGACAGTCCGCCGGCCAATACTACGATTTTCAATGCGTGGATCGCTCCTTCCTTCCGTATGCGCAAGCGGCGCGCCTGTGCATGCAAAATCTTAAAATCTCCCCAGGGCAAACTCCTTCGTCATGGCGAAGTAGCGGTCGTCAATCCCGTTGGTCTGGTCGCCCCAGGTGGGGTCGATATGGTACGTCTTTCCGTCCAGCTCCGCCACGGTCCAGATGTGCTTCGCCGTGGACCAGGTGCCGCAGTCAATGTCCTCCAGCCGCAGCAGCAGGTTGTAGGCCGCCACGTAGCCGTCGCAGACCGCCAGGCCCGTGGTGAACGCCTGGTATCCGCTGTGACTCATGATATTGTCCCCGTAGTCGTAGCGGCAGTGGTTGCAGACCCAGTCGAAGTATACCTTGGCCTTCTCGTACTCGGTCATATCCGCCGTAATCCGGCCCTCGGCCCACATGCGGTCGTGGACGTCAATGGCGTAGGCCATGGTTTCCTCCCGGTAGTACTCGATCTCGGACTCGTCGTAGAGGCTGCTGGAAAAGGTGAGGATCACCTTTCCGCTGCCGGGGTAGTAGAGGGAGGTAACGCTGTTGTAGGTCTGCTCCACGTACTCCCGGGCCGCGCTCAAGAAGACGTTGAGGATCCGGTCCACAAAGGGCTTGCTGACCGTCCCGGAGGGATACTCCAGGGTTATCTGCCGCTGGCCGGCGGCCAGCATATAGCGCACGTCGGCATCGATTTTCTCTTTCTCGTCCGCACCGGGGGATGCGTAGAAGGTCCCGTCGCTCCACACCATTTCCTCCATACTCCAGCCCTTCCTGCTGTACAGGGGCAGGATCTCCCAGTCCAGGGCCACGCGCAGTTCGCCGTACGCCAGCCGGGCCACCATAGCCGCCGCCTCGCCGCGGGAAATGCGGCCGCCGGGCTGGAAGGAGCCCTTCTTGTCCACGCCGCCGGCTACGCCCCAGTCGTACAGCAGGAGGATGTCGTCCCGGTAGGGGGTATTTTCCTTTACGTCCCGGATGTAGCGGCCCCGCCCGTAGCCGGAGGCCACCGCCTCCCGGTTCACCGGGTCCAGTGTCTCCTGAGGCAGGGCCCCCGCCAGGACGTGGGCCATTTCCGCCCGGGTGGCCGGGCGGTCATAGCGGCCCTCGAACTCCTGGCCGATGCTCCCCAGGGCCTGGAGGTGGAGGACATAGGGCTGGTACCACTCCCCGCCGTCTCCGCCGTAGGCGTCCCGGCCCGAGAGGCTGTCGCCGGTTTCGTATAGGCTGCGCAGGCGGGAGGCCATGGTCACCACCTCGGCAATCGTCAGCTCTCCGGAGGGATCGAAGACGTCCTCCCGCCCGCTGCCGTTGGTCAGGCCCAGTTCGTAGAGGGCCTTTACCGTCTCATAGTACCAGTCTCCGGCGGAGACGTCAGAAAACTGGTCCTCGTAGGTGCGGATGGGGATGAATCCCCCCTCCTCCGCGGCCCGGGCTCCGCTGGGCATCGCCCCGAAGGACAGGACAGCCGCCAGGATCAGCGCGAAAATTCTGCGTTTCATTCGTACACTCCTATTTTCTTACGGCACCAGAATGTGCATATCCTCCAGGGTCAGCTCACGCTGGTAGGGATTGAAATATGTATTCACCAGCTCCAGCACGGCCTCCCGGTCCAGCACGTAGTAGGATGCGCCCTTATAGTAGCCCGCTCCGTCGCCGGGGAGGGTGTGGAAGGTGATGTTCTCGCTGCCTGCGGTCAAAGCCTGCTCCCCCAGCCAGATAAGGTTGGCCAGCTCCAGGTCCGTGTCCACCTGCTCCTGGAAAATCTCCGCATAGGTGCGGACCTTGTCCCAGTTGGAGATATGGAGCATCTGTCTGGCCGCCGCCATGAGGAACGCCTGCTGGGTGCCGATGCGGCCGATGTCGGCGGTGGCGTAGCCGCTGCCGTCGTTGTTCTGCCGCCAGCGGACCACCTTCAGCGCGTCCTCTCCGTTCAGGAGGCGAGGGCCCTTGGGGAAGTGGATGCTGAGGCCCTGGTAGGGGTCATCGTAGTCCATATCTACTGGGATGTCGAATTCCACCCCCCCAATGGCGTCCACCAGTTCCTCGAAGGCATTCAGCTTCACGGTGACGTAGTGGTCTACCGGGATGCCCAGCAGGCGGGTTACCTCCGCCATAGTCTGGGTGAAGCCGCCGTGGTGGTAGGCGTTGTTCAGCTTCTTCACCGACCAGGACACATCCAGCAGCGTGTCTCGGGGGAGGCTGACCACGTCGATGCGCTTGTTCTGCGCGTCCACCGCCACCAGGAGGTTGGTGTCGCTGCCGCCGTTTTCATCGTCCAGTCCCCCCAGGAGGATGGTGTGAAAATGCTCCTTTCGCTGTCCGGCGCCCAGGGCGTCGGAAGCGGCGTCCCCCGGCTCCAGAGGGCCGTCGTCCTCCGGCGCGGATGCGCTCTTGGACTGGTCCGGCCTGGGGGTGGGCTCCTTGGAAAAGCATTTGTACAGCCCCAGAAGGGCGGTTGCTACGAACAGGATGCAGACCGCCGCCACGGCGGCAGCCTGCAGGCCGCTGGTTTTTCTTTTGCTGCGCCTCATGGATTTCTTGCTCCTTGTGCTGCTGAAGAGATCGGCGCTGGATCGCGTCAGCCCTTATTATACTCGCAAAGGGACTATAACACAAGCGGGGCTAAAAAATTGTCACCATTTGTTTACATTGTATCCGAGTTGTCTCCTTCCAGCCGCCGCAGCACCTCCTCCAGCTGCTCCGACTGCCGGGAGAGCGTCTCCAGCACGTCGGCCAGCAGGTCCTCCACGCAGCTGCGGGGCGCGGGCCGGGCAGCGCGGATGGGGTGGACGTAGCGGTGTACCGGCGGCTGGGACAAGGCGCAGCCCGACGGCGCGGGCCGGGCGGCCGTCTGGGACAGCCGCGGCGGACGGCGGGTAGACGCTTTTGGCTTATGGCAAGGCTTCATGGCTCTGTCCTCCTGATGATTTTTCCTATTCCGTCAGGCGTCTACGGCTCGCCGCGATATTTGCGCCGGGTGGCGATCCCCCCCCGGATATGCCGCTCCGCCTTGTTCTCGTCCAGCACTTCCTTTACCTGCAGATAGAGGCTTCTGTTGTATAGGGGCAGGCGTTCCTGGATATCCTTATGTATGGTTATCGCTAATTAGAACGGTACTGTCCAGACCCAAATCACCCAAAAGACGCAGATAGATGTCAACATTCCCCTCCTTATCCACTTCGATCTTCTGTATAATACGCTTAAGCTGGGTGTTGGTCATCTGGTGTACGTCCGTAATGTCCTCGATCTCCCTGAAGGTGCTGGTCAGGACGCTCTCCAGCTGCTCCCCTTTTGTCAGGTTGTAGGAGATCATTTTCAGCTCATTTTCCAGCCGCTCAATCTCCTTGCGCATCCCGCCGATCTTGGCGTTCAGCTCGTCACGGGAGATCAGGTCATCGGCGTACATATCCATGTACTTCTGCCGGGTCTTTTGCAGCTTGGCAAGCTGGGTGGTCAATTCTCTCTCGTAGTCCAGATTCTCGTCCTTGGCCTTGTAGACTTTCTGGAATTGGCTTACCACGTAACTGATGACCAACTTCTTTGATTTCAGCAGACCGGCAAAGTATTCCTGCAAGACCTCAATCAGCTCTTCCTCGTCCACCGTCACGGCGTTGGGGCAACTGTCAGCTCCCCGCCCGTTGTGGCCAGAGCAGACCCAGCGGACATAGGTATTTTTATAGGTTCGGACGGTACGGCGGAAGGACCAGCCGCACTCCTTGCACTTGATGAGGGTGGAGAACAGGTGCTTATTGCTCTGGCGCTCTCGGGTCATTTTGAAGGCACTGTGGCGCGAGTGCAGGACCTCCTGAGCCTGTTGGAAGGTCTCATCGTCAATGATGCGCAGTTCAGGCTTGTCCACTACGATCCAGTCGGTTTCGTCCTTATCTGCTCTCTGGCCTGTGAGGAAGTCTGTAACCTCCTGCTTGCCGTTGATGACTTTTCCTGTGTATAGCTCATTCCGCAGGATGTGGCCCACAGCGTTCTGGCTCCACTGACAGTTGCGCTTGGTCTTTAATCCTCGCTCATTCAACATATTGGCAATCTTAGCGGAACCGTAGCCCTCCTGGGTGTACCAGTGATAGATCTGACGGATGACAGCAGCCTCCTCCTCGTTGATGGTCAGGTTGAAGTAGTCGCCGATGGTCTTGTCGTAGCCATAGACGATGTTTGGGACACGCCCCTTCTCGGCGTTCAGCTTCTTGCCGAACTTCACCCGTTTGGAGGTGTTGGCACTCTCCTCCTGAGCCAGCGCACCGAAGATGGTTAAAACAAACTCGCTGTTGCCCATGCTGGTCATGTTGGCGGTGAGGAACTGGGTCTCGATGCCCAGGGCCTTCAGCCTGCGGACATTTTGCAGCAGGTCAACCGTGTTCCGGGCAAAGCGGGAGATGTCCTTGACTACCACCATGTCGAACAAGTGGTGCTCGGCGTCCGCCATCATGCGCAGGAACTCCTTACGGTTCTTGATCTTCGTGCCGGACAGGCCCTCGTCAGCGTACAGGCGGATGAGGGTGTCTCCGGTACGCTGGGTGTACTCAGAGAAGAACTCCTTCTGTGCCTCCAGACTGTTGAGCTGGTCTTCTTTCTCCGTGGAGACACGGCAGTAAGCGGCAATGTTCATAGGTAAACCTCTCCATTAAAATCAAGACGTTCTACTATATCTGTATGATAGCACACCTTCGCTAGAGAATCAATGCCGAAATTTAGTGGAACTACCTTTAGTAGATCATGATTGACTAACTTGTGGCTGATGTGGTATACTAAATGAGAAGAATGGGGGTGTGGCTATGTTTATCGGAAGAGAGCGGGAGTTGAAATCGCTGGAGCAACTATACGCATCAGGCAAGTTTGAGTTTGCAGTTGTGTATGGCCGCCGCCGCGTGGGAAAGACAGCCCTTCTGACCCAGTTTATCCAGGGTAAGAAAGCTATCTATTTCATGGGCGTGGAGAGCAATGCCAAGCAGAACCTGGAGAACCTCAGCAAGAGCATCCTGGAGTACGCCAGCGGCATTGCGGCGGAGACTTCCTTCGTGTCCTTCCAGGCGGCGCTGGAATGTGTTTTTAAGATGGCGGAGAAGGAACGGGTGATCCTCGTGCTGGATGAGTACCCCTATGTGGCACGGTCCTCCAAAAGCCTTGCCTCCACCTTGCAGCTCCTGATCGACAAAAATAAGGATACCTCCAAGCTGATGTTGATCCTCTGCGGCTCGTCCATGTCCTATATGGAGGATCAGGTGTTGGCATACAAGGCCCCGCTCTACGGCAGGCGCACGGCACAGATGAAGCTGCTGCCCTTCGACTTCGAGGAGACCTGCCACTATTTCAGTCACTTCAAGGGCGAGGACAAGGCGCTGGCCTACGGGATCGTCGGAGGGACACCGCAATACCTGCTGCAAATCAACGACAGGCTGACTATTGAGGAAAACATCAAAAATACCTTTCTCAACCCCATTTCCTTTCTCTATGAGGAGCCGGTGAACCTTCTGAAACAGGAGGTACGGGAACCGGCCATCTACACGGCAATTATTACGGCGATTGCCGCGGGAGCCTCCCGGATGTCTGAGATTTCAAGCAAGGTGGGAGAGGATACCAACGTCTGCGCCAGCTACATCAAGAACTTAATCAGCCTGGGGATCGTGCAGAAGGAGACGCCCTATGGAGAGAAGGCTTCCCGTAAGTCCCTGTACTCCATCGAGGACAACATGTTCCGCTTCTGGCATCGCTTTGTGTTGGAGAACAACTCCTTGATTGCCCGTGGAGCCGCTGACCTGGTGTACCAGCGCATCGCGCCGCAGCTCGACCACTACATGGGCAAGGTGTTTGAAGAGATATGTAAACAGTATCTTTGGAAGCTGCTGCTGAATGGGCGCTCCCCGGTGGAGTTTGCTTCCCTGGGTCGCTGGTGGGGGAATGATCCTGTTGAAAAGGCCCAGGCGGAGATCGACATACTGGGGGAACAGGACAAGACCACCGCCCTCTTTGGCGAGTGCAAGTGGACAAATGAACGAGTTGACCTGGGGGTATTGGAAACACTGGTTCACCGCAGCCATCTGTTCCAACACAGTAAGGTGTACTGCTTTCTGTTCTCTAAGTCCGGCTTTACCAAGGGCTGTATGGAAAGGGCAACTGAGTTAGGCAATGTGACGCTGGTGGAGTATGCGGATATACTGGAATACTATGAGGTGTAGGGCAAAAAAGGGGACACCCCGCATCATGCGGAGTGTCCCTGGCAGCGATCCGGTCCCTCATCGGCAGCGAGGGTGGTATCGGCGGCATTTTGTATTGCCGCCTCCACCTTTCCCGCGTTGGCCTCAATTAAAATTTTTAGTATGTAGTCGGCGGTCACTGCCGCTGGGTTGGGATCGTGGAACCGGTAGTTGAGCTTGCGCTTCTTCATTGCGGCATTGCCACCTCCTCCTTGATGCCTCGTCCAATCCTATGAGAGCAGAGCCGGAAGTAGTACATCGAAACCGTACTTCCTGTGTGCTATCAAGAGAATATGTAGTCAAAGGCAGAAGAGATACGGCGGCATCGCATTACGAAGGGAACCCGTACTTCTCTGTGCATTTTCCTCACCTCGCAGGGAGAGGACCACCCACAGTCCAGAGGGCCGCAGGATGGCTTCGGCTGTCGATTTACGCAGCCTGCGCGAAGTTCATTTTTCAGGGGGTGGAAACACCGTCCCCTAAATTGCGCTCTTATCGTAGCTTACTGAGTTTGATAGCGTAGAACCGTTTGCCACCAGTGCCGTTGATCTGCACGGTGTTCTTGCTCTCGACCAGCTTTAGCGCACCCTTAGACAGCAAATAGCTGATACAATCGACAAAGCTGAGGCTTGGGGTGAAGCTCAGGAGCTTCTTCTCCAGACGCTTACCTCTCAGGCAAAGGCAGTCATAGTAAATCAAACCATCATGTTTTTCAGGCTTGAAGTTCTCTGCATCCTTTGCCAGATGAAATGCTCCTTGCTTATAAAGATCCCGAATAAGGTCAAGATAGTCTATCGTCTTTACCTCGATGCTCTCCTTGAATCGAGTCTCTTGTGCCTGTACCAGTGTGCGAAGCTGGGTGCTGAAGCTCTGATATGTATCCTTGGCATCTTCTTCAGAGCAGAACCCAGAATCCTTGCAAAACTCCAGCAACACCATGTAGGAAATCTCAAGGTAGAACTGGGTATCCCGTAGCCTACCGTGAGTAGTGGAGGAATCCGTCGCCCTGCGTAGCTGAGTAAGCTTTGCGTCAATGGAATCCCGAATCTCATTGAAATGGTCAACATACCATCGGATGAAGTAGTAGTAGAAGGTCGATACCAGAAGTGGGCGATTGCGTTGGTATTCATCCAGGACCGCACCGTTAGGTGGTTCCGTGATGTTTACTACCAGTGCGCGGGGGATTGTGGACGCCTTGCCAATAGTGTACTCGCCGATGAACACAGCGTTGCCCCGGAAGCTCCGTTGCACCTGTGCCTTTCCATCCATCCGCCCACGCCCCGTATCATCGGCTATGCGTCGAATAATTTCCTCGGCGGTGTCCTCATTCTGCCGTTTGATACCTCTGGATTCTGCTGTGTGCAGATCATCAAGAACCGCTGTACACTCGCTGTGTTCGTATAGCGTGTCCTCAATAAACCTCTTTGTCGAGTTGAACCGGGTAGCAGGGCCGATTCCATCGGCTCGATTGTAAAGCTGAACTAAATGGGGAACATAGTGCGATTTCAGCATCCCGGATTTTCCGACAATGACCAACACCGCACAGGGGGTCATGCCAGCCTCTTTGAAAGCTGCCCTGATAATTCCAGAGATTGTGTGTGCCGCAAGGACTGAGCCAATCTCAGGACTAAGGCGGATTAGCCGCATCATGCGGTCAATAGCCGTACTGATGTCGATATTCTCGTCAATATCTAGACGGAACGGGAGCTGTCCCAGTTCAAAGTCTGGATCAGTTCTCGGTGCAGAAGACTGGGTGATGACCTGGTTCCCCGCAACAAATACAATAGAATCACCGATATGATGAATCCCCGTCCGGTCAAGGACGTACCGTTTCTCCACAGGGACGTTGCTGACCGCAGCGCGGATAGTATCGGCAATGTACCCTCTGGCCCGACGGTACTCCGAGTTCGTCAGGCAGCGATGGTCTATCTTGAACCAATCCACACGGTTAAGGTCTGATAGTGGGACAGTGGCTTCCGTATCTCTGCCATTCTTAAACCGTAGTCGTACCCTAACAGCCTCCCGTTCATCAGTGGAACCGACTACCCTGACTACGCCGACTGCCGAGGGGATGAAGGTGGAGACGGCTATCTACGGTGTACCGAGAGAGATGCCTGCGGGGTTTAGCCGTGAGATCAGGACGCAGCGTGAGATCTATTACTTCTGAAAAACAATCTAGAAAAAAGATGCAGAAAGTGGTAAAATAGACAGCATGGAACACGTAGATT
>VSNB01000339.1 GCA_009774055.1 Clostridiales bacterium | reverse complement strand
GCCAACAAGTATACCTATGAGGGCGTCTCCCTTGCGCTGCCCGAAGGCTTCACTGTGGACGAGAACAGCGCCACCCCCATCGCCTACGGCCCGAACTATCCGGACAATACGGACAATATCACCTTCAGCTACTCCGGCGCTGATTCCATCGACAACTACTCCCAGGAAGTTTTTGAAACCTACTACTCCGCTCTTCTGGGCGAAGTCACCAGCAACAGCTTTGAGAAGGTCAAGGTCGGCGGCAAGGACGCCATTGAGTATAACTACAGCCTCTCCGTAAACGGCGTTGAAATGGAGCAGACCCAGGTAATGGTCTTCCTGTCCGACAAGACGGTCACGGTCACCTTCACCAGCGCCTCCGGCGAGTACGACAGTGCCTTCGAGCAGGCCATCGACTCTATCTCCGCCAAATAAGAACCTGCATTCTCAGAGCCCATTTCACAGTGCAGCACACGCAAACCGGCGAGAGGATCTTCTGCCCAACGAAGCGAAAAACCCTTCACAAAAGATACAACACATCCTTTGTGAAATGCAAAAAGCCTTGCAATCCTGCGGATTGCAAGGCTTTTTAGCGAAGCACGGGCAGGAAACCGGCCTGTAACAAAATTGTAACTGGACAATTCTGCGAAATGTGGTATGCTGATAATAACAATTTTGAAAGGGTGAAAAAATGATCGGCTGATTTGATTTTCGTGTAACCGGATGCTTTCCCGGACGCCGCATGACAGTGCGGGGTCTGGTTCCTGTTGCCGAAAGTCAGAAGATGCCGGGTCATTGGCGGCAAACTGCCGCTGTGCCGGAGCGTCTTGCTTCGGTGCGCCCTGGTACCTCCCTTCTGCGCTTTCGGCCTGTCCGAAAGCGTCTTTTTTATTGTCTGACAACGGATTGGAGGAGATGCCTTTATGCTGCAAGTAAAACATCTGACCCTGACGCACCGCAAGGACCTGCGGACCCTGGCGGAGGATTTTTCCTTTGTCCTCAACAACGGGGACAAGGCGGTGGTCATCGGCGAGGAGGGCAATGGAAAATCCACCCTCCTCAAGTGGATTTACGACCCCGGGATGGTGGAGGACTACTGCGAGTGGAGCGGAGAGATCGCCGGGGACCCGGGGCCCATGGGCTACCTGGCCCAGGACCTCAGCGAGGAGGAGAAAGCCGGGAGCGTCTACGGCTTCTGCGCCGCGTCGCCCTATTTCTTCGACCTGACGCCCAAAGAACTGGCGGATATCGCCCGGCAGCTGCGCCTGCCGGCGGAGGATTTCTACTCGGACCGCCCGGTGTCCAGCCTCTCCGGCGGGGAGAAGATCAAGCTGCAGCTGGGGCGGTTGCTGTTCGGCCGTCCGGAGACCCTGCTGCTGGACGAACCCTCCAGCGACGTGGACCTGGAAACCCTGGAGTGGCTGGAGGCGTGGCTTCGGGGCTACCGGGGAATCGTCCTCTATATCTCCCACGATGAGGCGCTCATTGAGAACACCGCCACCATGGTCCTCCATATCGAGCACCCCCGGGAGGGCAAGCCGCCCCGGTGCACCGCCCACCGGCTGGATTATCGCACTTACGCCCAGCGGCGGAGCGACGCCATCGAAGACCAGACCCGCCAGGCCCGGAAGGAACGGGAGGAATACGGCAAAAAGATGGAAAAATACCGCCGCATCCAGCAGAGCGTGGAGCACGCCCAAAACGCTATCACCCGACAGAATCCCAGCGGCGGGCGGCTTCTGAAAAAGAAGATGCACTCTGTAATGTCCATGGGCCGGCGGTTCCAGCGGGAGGCGGAGGATATGACCCAGCTGCCGGAGGTGGAGGAGGAGGCGTTCCTCCGGTTCCCGGAGGGGACGGCCCTGCCGGCAGGCAAAACGGCGCTGGACCTGCATCTGCCGGAGCTCCAGGCCGGGGAGAAGCTGCTGGCGGAAAATATCCGGCTCCATGTCTCCGGCGGGGAGAAGGTGGGCATCCTGGGCCCCAACGGGGCGGGAAAGACCACTCTGCTGCGGCACATTGCCTCCCTGCTGCTGGCGCGGAAGGATCTCCGGGCGGCGTATATGTCCCAGGACTACGCCGACACGCTGCCGATGGACAAAACGCCGGTGGAGTACCTGGCCCCGGAGGGGGACGCGGCCTCGGAGACAAGGGCCCGGACCTACTTGGGCAGCATCCGCTACAGCCGGCAGGAGATGGCCCACCCCATCCGGGAGCTGTCCGGCGGGCAGAAGGCCAAGCTGCTGCTGACAAAAATGATGCTGGACGGGGTAAACGTGCTGATCCTGAATGAGCCCACCCGGAATTTCTCGCCTATCTCCGGACCCCGGGTCCGGGAGGCGCTGGCGGATTACCAGGGGACCATCATCAGCGTGTCCCATGACCGGAAGTTTCTGGCGGAGGTGTGCGATACGCTGTACCGGTTTACGGAAAAGGGGGTGGTTCCGATGGACAGAGGGGAGCTTTGACGGAACAGGACAGGACGAACGACATCAAGGAGGAGTTTTTATGAAAAAAGCCGCGATTATGCTGTATCCGCTGTTTTCCATGCAGGAAATCAGCTGTACTACGGAACTGTTCAAGTTCTATGACAAGGAGATCGTGACCTTTTCCGCCGGGCGGGAGGCGGTGAAAAGCGAGGACGGATTCACCGTCCTGCCGGACAAGGGGTTTGAGGAGTTTCGCCGGGAGGAGTTCGACTGCCTGGTCCTGCCGGGCAT
>VSNB01000338.1 GCA_009774055.1 Clostridiales bacterium | reverse complement strand
AAAAGCTGGGAGGACAACTGGGATATTCTGAGCACCTTTTTCGCATATCCCACCGAGATTCGGAAAATCATATACACGACGAATATCATTGAGGGCTTGAACCGTCAGTTCCGCCAGATCACAAAAAACAAGCCCAGCTTCACCAACGACGATTCCCTGCGTAAGATGCTCTACCTGGCCAGCAGGAAAATTGTCGAGCACTGGACTGCCAGATGCCGGGTTGTGTCCAGCCCGGGAAATCTTCTGATTTGCTCCCGTTCCCTTGACTACAGATTGTCTCCTTTTACACAAAATTTTCTGCCGGGCTTGATAAAGCGGTCATTTTCTGCGTCACTTTGTCCGGGGCTTTTACCTCCTTTCTTGCCCGGTACAGCTGTTTATTTCTTTTTTTGCTCATGCTTCACCTCCTATTCGCTTCTCTGCAAGGCCGCAGTATTCGGGATTGATTTCAATTCCGATATAACGGCGGTCAAATTGGCGCTGGTTACGGCCTCCTATGGCGCTGAAGCGGCTTCCTTCAGCGGGGAAATATATGCGCTGCAAAATCCCGTGAGTGCCGCTGGCTGAATAGAAGCGACGGCGTGGGGGGACGCTCCATAAAGAAGCATCCCCCCACGCCGTCGTCATATACGCTCTTATCGTCAGCGCGCCCCGGTCAGATACCGGTGGAGGAACGTCACGATCTGCCCACGGCTGCAGACGGCATCGGGAGAAAAGCCCCCCTCGCCGCTGCCGGAGGTCACCCCCGCATCCACCGCCCATGCCACCGCCTGGGCATACGTCGCCTCCGGCGTCACGTCGGCGAAGAACGCGGCGTCCGCAGCGGGACGCCCGGCCAGCTTCCACAGATAGGTCACCGCCATGCCCCGGGTGCACATTTCCGCCGCGCCGAAGACCTCCCCGTCCACCATGCCCTTTTCATAGGCCCACAGGGCCGCCTGATAGTAATAGTGGTTGGGGGTTACGTCGGTAAAGGGGTTTTCCACCTCCGCCTCCGGCCGGCCCACCGCCCGCCAGAGGAAGGTGACGATCTCCCCGGTGGTGCACAGCTTGTCGGGGGAGAACTGTCCCCCGCCGGTGCCGGTCACAATGTCGTGGTCGGTGGCCCAGGTTACCGCCTGGGCGTACCAGGCGTCAGAGGCCACGTCGGAAAAGACGCCCACTACGGCGCTCTCGTTCTCCGGCGCCTCCCGCCGGGCCGCGATCACGTCCTCGGTCACATAGACCCGCCACAGGTTCCCCCGCTTCAGCCACAGGTAGCCGTCCCAGTGGAAGGCATCCTCGTAGGTGAAGGGAACCAGCAGATTCCCCTCCACATCGCACACGCCGCACAGGCCGTCCGCACGCCGCACCACCGCCGTGCCGCCGCTGAAGGGCAGAGCCTCCCGCGCCTCCAGGGAAAACAGCACCCGGCCCTGCTCGTCCAGAGCCCGGATCTCTCCCTCCGCCCGGACCAGGGCGATGCCCTCCCGGAACTCCACCGCCTCGTCGTAGAGGAAGCCGGTCAGGGTCTGCCCTCCCCGGTCCACATAGGCCCACCGGCCGTTCCGGGACACCGCGCCCATGCCGTTGGCGAAGGATACCGCGTCCTCATAATTAGCCGGCGTCACCGTCTCTCCCTCCGGAGAAATGAGCCCATAGGCCATCCCGCCTGCCTCCGTCTCCACGACTACCACGGCCAGGCCGCCGGAGAAGGGCCGCGCGTCGGCGTACCGGCACTCCACTGCCAGCTCGCCCTGCGTATCCCGGTAGCCCCAGGTCTGGGGCGCGGCGGCGAAGCGGCGGGCCGCGCCGTCCTCCGTCCACTCCCCTTGGGCCGCCACGGCGATTCGCCCGTCGTGATAGCCGCCCATGTAATCCACAAA
Organism: Clostridiales bacterium; assembly: GCA_009774055.1. Lineage (GTDB taxonomy): Bacteria > Bacillota > Clostridia > Oscillospirales > Oscillospiraceae > Pelethomonas. The sequence goes on along the minus strand of VSNB01000338.1, from coordinate 850 downwards.
GGAGTCCGTCAGCGTGCAGACCTCCTGCCCGTCGGGACCCACTGCCAGGTAGGCAGAAACCGTCACCGGCTCCTCCTGCCCCTCAACCTCCTGCTCCAGCCGCACCGGGAATACCGCCAACCCCTCGCTGAACCGGACCACGCCCTCCTCGGGAATCTCCGCCTGGGGGAAGGAGGCAACAATCTGCCCGCTCCGATCCAGCAGCGTCAGCGCGCCGGACTCCGCGTCAATGGCGAAGGCCCGGTCCTCGCAGTAGGGAAAGGCGCGGCTGTACTCCATAGGGACGACCAGCGCGCCGTTCACGTCCATATAGCCGAAGCGGCCTCCCCGCAGAATCTCGCCGTTTCCACCATCCAGGCGCTCCCCGGAGAAGGAGACGGCGGCCATGCCGTTGTGGAAGTCCCCTGCGGCAGAGTACGCGGGGGCCAACAGCTGGGTCCCGTCCGTCCGGTAGAAGCCGTACAAGCCCTCCTCGACCACCGTGTATACGCCGTCCTCCTGGCTGTAGGCGGCTACACGGTCCACCCGCAGGTCCGCCAGCTCCTCCACCGCCCCGTAGGCGGGGGCCACCAGTCCCGCGCAGAGTACGCAGCAGAGGACCAAGGCAAGCAGCTTCTTTTTCATGGTTACCTTCCTTTCCGGCATAACCTGATAGCAAAGGCGTTTCCGCCCGGTTTCATCTCACGCCAATTTTAACCGATGCCGGTGGATATTGCAAGGGCTCCGGCGCAATCGTAATGGAATTGTTACACAAAAAGCCGCGCCAGGGCACTCCCAATGTCATTAAGTTAAGCCCCACCCCCCGCCGCTAAGGGCCAAATTACCCAGTCTGGCCCTTAATGGCGGGGCC
>VSNB01000337.1 GCA_009774055.1 Clostridiales bacterium | reverse complement strand
CACCACCGGCAAGGGGATCTACGGCGTGACCTTCCTGCTCTACGACAGCAGCCACAAGCCCATCGGACAGTACACCACGGATAATTCCGGTTATATCTACATCGAGGATCTGACCGCTACCGGGCGGTATTACCTCAAGGAGCTGGAGAACGAGGGCTATCTGGTGGACACCGAGATGAAGACGGTCTATGTCACCACCGGCGAAACAACGCTGGTGGAGTGGAAGAACACCCCCGTCACCGGACAGATCCAGGTGACCAAGACCTCCGCTGAGTACAACACCATGAACGGCTGGCCCGCTGGGACGCCGCTGCCCAATACGGAGTTTGAGATCTATGAGCATCGCTCCGGCAACCTGGCGGATACGATCAAGACAGACAAGAACGGCGTTGCCAAGTCCCGGCCCCTGCCCCTGGGCCGCTACAAGGTTGTGGAATCCAAATCAGCGGATTACTACGGCCTGGACAAGACGCCCATCGAGGTGGAGATCGAGTACGCCGGCCAGATCGTCAAAGCGGCTATGACAAACAAGAGCCTCTACACCAACGTCTCCATCACCAAGCGGGGCTACAGCGAGGTTGTTCCCGGTCAGAGCATCAAGTACGATTTCTCCGGCATCGGCAACAATTCCACCACCGCGCTGACCTCTTTTTATTGGCGAGACACCCTGCCCACCAAGGCGGTGCGGCTGGACAAGATCGTCACCGGGACCTACAATGTACCTGGGAATTACAAGATCGTCTACAAGACGAATCTCAGCAGCGAGTACCGCACTCTGGCGGACAATGTCAGCACCCAGCAGAACAGGGTCATCATCGCGTCCCCCGCCGCGCTGGGGCTGGCCTCCAACGAGTGCGTGACGGAGTTTATGTGCGTGTTCGGCGTGGTACCCTCCAACTTCCGGCAGGTGGAGGCTCCCGCAGTCTACTGCAATGTCCTCTCCGGCCTGACGGGCGGGACACAGTTCGTCAACCAGGCGGACGTGGGCGGCGTGTACAACGGACAGTGGATCATGGCGACCGACCGCTGGGTCACCACGGTCTACAAGCCCGGTAAGCCCCTGCCCAGGACTGGGTATTGATTTGAAAATCATGTAATAATGGAGAGGGCCGTCCTGCGGGACGGCCCTCCAGCTTTTGGGAGGTATTTATGCGAAAATTCAAAAAACATCTGCGGCCCCTGCTCCTTGCCCTGGTGGTGATGTCCATCCTCTGCGTTCCCGCTTTCGCCACGTCCGGCGGCAGGGGCGATGTGGGCGCGGTGGTGGAAAGTACCTGGAATGACGCCGCCGGACAGGTCAAAACCGTTGTCAATAACGTGGTTTTTCCCGCGTTGGACATGGTTCTGACCATCGCTTTCTTCGGAAAAAGCGCCATGGCTTACTTTGATTACAAGAAGCATGGTCAGTTCGAGTGGACCGGCCCGGTGATCCTGTTTGCCTGTCTCATCCTTACCCTCACCGCACCCACCTACATCTGGACCATCATCGGAATTTAAGAAGGAGGGCAGAGATGAGCGAGATCAAAAACAGAATGGTCCTTCTGGCGGAACAGCTACGGGAGCTTACCCACGGGATATGCAAAATGGGGCCCGGGCCCTATGGGATCGGTGTGTCCACAGATGCCGCTTCGCCGCTGACCGCCATCCTTCTGCTGACACCCAATCCGTTTGAGGAGGGGGATGTCCGTCTGCCCGATGATCAGAACTGTACGGCGGAGATGCGTGCATATACCAAAGAGCAGTGGGCACTGCGAACGTATCTGACCAGGGACGAGCTGACGGCCTTCAGCCAAGGAGACGATCCCGCCGCCCGCATCGTGGCGGAAGCGATTCTCCGGATGAACGAATCTAATCCCGTTGTCACTGTGCAGGAGTGCAATGACGCATTCGGTATTCTGGCAGACTGGGAGATCAATGGGCAGGGCGACCGCTCCCCTGCGGAGAAGGAGTTTATTGCTTCACTGTCTGAAGCGCCTGAGCACAAGGCCGGTATGGAAATGACCATGTGACATCACACGAAATGTGTCAGCCATATCTTTTCCTGCCGCAGGCAGGTGGTCAGATCGACCTTCTTGATCCCGACCTCCATGAAGGAGATGGTGGCGAAGGTCCCCTCCCGCTTGGTCAGCAGGCCGCGGCCGAAAATCTTGTGGGTGACCTCTGTGCCAGGGATGTAATCCTTCATCCAGTTAGCGATCTGCTCTTTGGATGGACCGGCTGGCTTGGCGGGCTGGGCCTTGCGCTCCGGCTCTTTCTTTGGCTCCTCGCCTAAAAACTGGGAGACGAAAGGGAACGAGGCGTCGGACGGCTCTCCGAATTTGTTCTCGTAGCAGAGGAACTCCAGCTGCTTCTTTGCCCTGGTAGCTCCCACGTAGAACAGCCGCCGCTCCTCCTCCAGTTCCTCAGCTTCGTCTGCGGAGGGCAGCAGTCCGTCCACCGCGTCGATCAGGATCACATGGTCATACTCCAGCCCCTTGCTGGCGTGGATGGTGGACAGCACGAAGGGGCAGTCCGGGCGGGGCTCCAGAGTCTCGATGCGCTCCTTCAACTCCCGCAGATGTAGTAGGAACTGCCCTACCGTGGGCGTCTGGTTTGCCAGAGAGAGAAGGATATCCAGCTTGGCGGTATCTCCATGCTGCTCCTTCAGATAATCGCCATACCCCATGTACCGAACCAGCCGCTGGATGGCGGCGAAGCTGGTCAGATACGGCAGCTTGGAATAGTGGGTCTGCATGGCCTTCACCTTCCCGATCTGCCACGGCTCCAGCT
>VSNB01000336.1 GCA_009774055.1 Clostridiales bacterium | reverse complement strand
GGCAATCGGAGAACTGTGACGTATGTGCGAATATATTATAGCGGAGGATTTCACTATGGACAAGTACATTTTTAACGTGACCAACGGCCTATGGTATGAACTCGTTGGCGACTACTATTTTCCTTGTTTGACTGTACCCACTGAAGAAGAACAGCTTGTTGGCGTATGGGGTCAGCGGCACAAGCGATTTCTCAAAGAATGCCGTCCAGCTCTTTATAACGCCTTGCTGTTGAGCGGAAAGCTGAACGGCTACCTTGCAGACATTGACCGGCAGGCGCAAGAACGGTTAGATACCGTCATTGAACAGATGGCCCAATCCCAAGGTATCACCGAGGCGCTGAAAGTTACCGACCAGATGGTGTGGGTTGGTAAGATGAACAATATCCGGGCAAGCGCAATGGTGATTGTGAATAAGGAACTCATATACGCATAAAGCACAATGGCGACGGGGATATGTCCTCGCCGCCATTGTCGTTTGCCAATGCGTGGACTTGCCCTCATCGTCTGCGCCTGATACAATAGACTTCAAATTGAGAACTAAAATTTTCCGAAAAATCTTGTAAGGTTTTAGAGCATTTCTCGTCTTATAGGGTGAAGGAACCTTCAAACTACGGAGAGGAGGTATTGTGTTGGAGGATAGGCAAATTATAGAACTATACTGGCAAAAAAACGCAGACGCTATATCGGAAACCGCCAGTAAATATGGTGCGTACTGTTTCACGATTGCTGAAAACATCCTGCACAACACCGAAGATTCCGAGGAGTGCGTCAATGATACATGGCTTCATGCCTGGAACGCGATACCACCGCAAAAGCCTAACATACTTCGGCTATTCCTGGCGAAGATTACTCGTAATCTTTCCTTTGACCGATTCAATGCACGAAATGCAGAGAAACGGGGCGGCGGCGAGATTGCCCTCGTTCTGGAGGAACTGGGAGAATGTTTTGGCGGCGGTGCGGATACAGAGGCTGCGTACGAGGCCAAAGAACTGCGGGAAGCTATCCAGCGTTTTGTGCGGGCGCTGCCGGAGCGGGAGGGGAATGTGCTGGTGCGCCGGTACTTCTTTGTCGAGCCTGTGGCGGACATCGCAAAGCGATATGGTCTTACCGAAAACAATGTAATGGTTATACTGAGCCGGACGCGCAGAAAACTGAAAGCCCATCTTTTGAAGGAGGGATACCTATGAACAAAAATGATTTGTTTCGAGCGTTTGACAATGTGGATGATAATATTTTGGAACGGAGCGAGACCCCTGTGGGCCGCCGGAGGGCGCCGGCCTACCGAAAATGGCTGGCACTGGCCGCTTGTCTGGCCCTGACGGTGAGCCTGGTAGGGGTAGCTTTTGCCGCCGAAGCCAGGGAGTATGGCGCGGCGGTAGCGTTCTTTGACGAAAACGGGCTGTCTACCGAGGGCCTGAGCCGGTCAGACGTGAAAGCTGTCTACCGGGATATTACCAGCCAACATTTCACCTATGACAAGACGGCGGAGGTGATTGAGCGGGCGGTGCCGGGGCTGGAGATCTCCCAGCGGGAGCCCACGCCGGAGGAACTGGCGGCGCTGTGGGATCGGAATGTGTGGCGCAGCACCCGGCCGGAAACCGGGATCAGCTACCGTCTGGACTATGCGGAGAAGCTGGACAAAACCCTGGGCTTTGACGTGCTGGATAAGAGCATTCTGGCGTGTTACCGGGACAGCGAATTGCTGTGGACGGCGGAATTCCCTGACCTCTATGTGGAGGGCAGCGTCCACACCCCCGCCGGAACAGCGGTGTGGGGGTACAATGATACCTGGTCCAGCGAACAGCCCAAGTACTCCTGTGTGGCCCGGGTGGACGAGAGCGGGAACATTCTGTGGCAAAAGCAGTTGGAGCATGGCTTTGAGCGGGAATATATCGCCGCCGTGGTGGACAACGGGGACGGCACCTGGGCGGTGTTCAGCCGGGGGGACTTCCGGCACCTCTGCCTGAGCCAGTACGACATGGACGGGAACGAGCTGTTCAACTACGACGCTGAGGTGGGAAACCTCGGCATCTGGAACGTGGTGTGCCTGGGGGACGGCTACTTGGTACAGCTGGGGAACACCACGGACGGCGAGACTGCACGACTGGTGAAGCTGAGCCGGGATGGAGGCACACTGGACACCTTCATTTACGAAGGGGAGGACTGCGATTACACCATCACCGATATGATTGAGTTTGGGGGCCGGGTGTACCTGTCGGCCTATGCCGTTCCCAAGCAGACAGACAGGGGCGGACGGTATGAAATCGCTGATATCCTGGCCTACCTGTTTGACAACAACATTTGGGAGATTTCCAGCGAGGAGCTGACCCCCATGGTGCGGGATAATTACACAGCGGTGCTGCTGCTGTGCGACCCGGAGGGCGGAGCGCCGGAGACCTTCTACTCCGTCAAGGGTTCCCTGGGTGGAAAGCTGGCCATCAATAACACCGGAGAACTGGCGTGGGACGTGGAGAGCGTGGTGGACACCTTCTTTTCCCCCGCTACCAGCTCCTTCACCATCGGCGGCACCTGCCAGGTGTTCCGATATACCTTTGATGAGGCCGGAACCCTGCTCCGCCAAGAGGACACAGGCGAAACAGTACCGTATCGTAGATAACACTTATGCAATTTGTCTATGTAGGCACCGCATGGCCTTATGGCTGTGCGGTGCTTTTCATCTGCCGTCAGTCTTTCGCGTAAGCGTCCACGATACGTACTTCCAACTCTCGGTTCCGCTCTAATGCCCTGCGGAGTTCAGGCACTTCCAGCA
>VSNB01000335.1 GCA_009774055.1 Clostridiales bacterium | reverse complement strand
ATACCCATCATATTCTTTTGTCGTTTCTACTTCCTCGAAGTACTCCTTTATGCTTTTCATGTCCCCATTCTACCACTCTTCCTCTTTGAGGGCAAAATTGATTTCCGTGGTTAATTTCGCAGGGTAATTGAACGAGTACGCAAATAGTGAATAAAGTATAAGCAAGAGTTGGAAAATCTGCTATACTGACTGTAAAAGCTGACCGTCTTTTTTGCCATTGCATTTCCAGCCCCGCTGTGCTATGCTGGGAAGCATCCGACAGGAAAGGACAAATTTCGATGCATTTACGGGAACGGCTCATGGACTACTCCCTGGGCAACCATCTGCGGCTTTACTGGCGGCTCTTTCGGCTGCGGGAGCAGGCGGGGAACAGTCTGCTGACGGATATACTGACCTTCCTGCTCAACCGCATAGCCCATAAGCGGGGCGGCTATATCGGCCGGGGAGCGAACATCGCGGACATCCCCTCCCTGCCCCACGGACTCCATGGTATCTATATCTCCCGGTACGCCTCTATCGGCCGGGAGTGCCGGATTTATCAGAACGTCACCATCGGCGAGGTGAACGGCAGAGCCCCGCAGATCGGGGACAACTGCCTTATCGGCGCGAACGCCGTGCTGGTAGGGGACATTCGCATAGGCAGCGGCGCCCGGATCGGCGCGGGCGCCGCCGTCAGCTTCGATGTACCGCCCAACGCCACTGTAGTGGCGCAGCCGCCCAGAGTCATTGTCCGCGAGCCGTCGGTACCTCAAAAGGACCGCCCATAGAGCAAGCGAAGCTTGCGGACAAAAAGTTTCTTTTGCTTCTTTTCCTTTCAAGGAAAAGAAGATCCCCCTGAGTCCGGAGGATCTTCCATCATGTCAGACACTAGGTTTTCCGCAGCCAATCCGGAAGGGTCCGTCCCCGGACGCCAGACACCATGCCCAAGGCGGCGTACAAGGCCACGATGGAGCTGCCGCCATAGCTGAAAAAGGGCAGGGTCAAGCCGATGACTGGCATGACGAACAGGCACATTCCGATGTTTTCCAACGTCTGAAAAATCAGCATGGAGCCGAAGCCCACGCAGATGAGGGCGTCCATGCTGCTTTTCGCCAGCCGGGCTGTCTGGAAACAGCGGAAGATAACCAGCGACTCCAGTACAATGATGGCCAGGCAGCCCACGAAGCCCAGCTCCTCGCCGCAGACGCAGAAAATAAAGTCTGTCTGCCGGGCGGGGAGACTGCCGTCGATGACGCCTTGGGTCTGGATGCCCTGGAACAAGCCTTGGCCGAAAAAACCTCCGCTGCCCAAGGCCAGCATGCCGCGGGTCTGCTGGTAGCCTCTGCCTTGGGGGCTGTAGCTGTGGTCAAACAGCACGTGGAACCGCTCCACCCAGTATACGGGAAGCTTTTCAAACAGCGCCAGCAGGCCGACGCTCAGCCCCAGGCCAGTGAAGCCGATAGCGAACCAGTACCACGCAAGCCCCGCCGCCAGGGCCATCCCGGCATAAATTACCAGGTACATGAGCCCGCTGCCCGCGTCCTTGGAAATCACGTAAATCCACACGAACATAAACCCCGCGTGCACCGCCGGAAAGATCAGCGAGCTGAATCCCTTCATCTGCCGGTTGTCCCGGAACCAGGCCATCTGCTTGGCCAGCAGCACCGTGAAGGTCAGACGCACAATCTCCGCCGGCTGGATGTTCACGGGAAGCCCCTTGATGCTCAGCCAAGAGCGGTTGCCGCCCCCCTCGATACCCAGAGGGGTACGCAGCAGGGCGATGAATCCGATATTGAAAATCAGGAACAGCCACCATTTTTCCGCAAAATGCTCCATGTCAATATTGGAAAAAATAAAGTACGCCCCAATACCCAGCATCGCCCCGGCGGCCTGGACCAGCACACGCTTCATCTGGGTACCCGGGGTTTTATAGTCCAAGTAGGCGGTGGCGCTGGCGATAAGCAGCAGGCCGAAGGCCGTACACACCAGGCACAGTCCCAGCAGCTTCATGTCCGCCTTGCGGACGATGTCCTGTATGGATTGCCATATCCGCTTAAAAAAGGTCACAGCTCTGCCTCCAGAGAAAATTTCTCTATTAGTTTACCACATGGAGGGAGTTCTGTAAACCGTTTCTGCGACAAAATCCACAGTAATTGGAGGAGTAAAAGGATTATGAGCAAAAATGCAGAAGTGATGACTTTATCGCGGAAAGCTCCATCCAGTAAGCATTTAAACTGCTTATCAGAGAAGCTGCCCCCAAAGAGGACTGCGCTTTTAGGAAATTGTAGGCTCAACAGCAGAAGACATTTAGATTTTCAGCGGAAATGTCGCTCTAGCTCTGCTTTCATCCTTATGGAATTGCATATCCAGAACTTGCTGGCTTGTTTTCAATGCCCCGGTGGTTATGCTTAGGGCTTGTTTGAAAAATAGGGAAGGATGAGCTAAATCAACAAAATCGTAATAGCGGCAATGTAAACGAAAGCAAGAAAAGAAGCATCCAATTTGTCATATCTGGTGGCGATCCTTCGAAACCATTTGAGTTTTTGGAAAATGGCCTGGTGTAAAATTTTGTGTAAGCGAAATTCGACAAAGTCAAGAAGAGATGCGGTGAAAAGTGCACAGGCAGCGGGCTGAATCCCTTGGCCGCAGGGGGTCCCGGCGTGCGGGGCGGTATGCACGCCGCAGGTGTGAATGCCGGTCCGTCTGCCGGGACATTCTACAGCCAGGGATCAGCTGGCAGCGCGGCCGGAGAACATGATCTCCAGCTGGCTGAGCACCAGGTCCCAGTTCTGACATCTGGTACGCCAGCGCTTCGTAATACGC
>VSNB01000334.1 GCA_009774055.1 Clostridiales bacterium | reverse complement strand
TGATCCGACAATTAGACGGCAAGATCGTGCTGGCCGATGGCAGTCAGTACCCCGGCTGCCGCTTCGGGGCCAGAGAGGACCGGGTGTGCGAGCTGGTGTTCAACACCTCCATGGTGGGCTACCAGGAGATCGTCTCCGACCCGTCCTACACCGGACAGCTGGTGGTGATGACCTATCCTATCATCGGCAACTACGGCGTCACCGACGAGGATTACGAGACGAAGATCCCCACCATCGGCGGCCTGGTGGTCCGGGAGTACAACGACATTCCCAGCAACTTCCGCTACACCAAGACCCTCTCGGAAATCCTGGAGGACTACAACATCCCCGCCATCGAGGGCATCGACACCCGGAAGCTCACCCGGGCCATCCGGGACGAGGGCAGCTGCAAGGCCCTGCTCACCGACCTGGACGTGCCTGCGGAGGAGGCCCTGGCGCGGCTGGACGCCGCCCAGCTCCGCCGCGACCAGGTGCCCCAGGTCAGCTGCCGCAAGCGCTGGTATGCCCGCACCTCCAACCACCGTCATACCGTGGTTGCCGTGGACTGCGGCATCAAGCTGAATATCGTCCGCTCCCTCAACGCGCGGGGCTGCAACGTCACCGTGGTGCCCTACGACACCCCCGCCCGGGTCATTGAGGACATGGAGCCCGACGGCGTGTTCCTCTCCAACGGCCCCGGGGACCCGGAGGACGTGACGCCCGTCATCGAGCTGGTCCAGCAGCTGCGGGGAAAATTCCCCATCTTCGGCATCTGCCTGGGCCACCAGATGATTGCCCTGGCCTACGGCGGCAGGACCTACAAGCTGAAATTCGGCCACCGGGGAGGCAACCACCCGGTGAAGGACCTCTCCACCGGCAAGCTGGAGATCACCAGCCAGAACCACTCCTACGCCGTGGACGCCGCGTCCCTGGCGGGCACGGGCCTGGAGGTCACCCATATCAACCTGCTGGACAACACGGTGGAGGGCCTGGCCTGCAAAAAGGACAAGGTGTTCTCCGTCCAGTACCACCCGGAGAGCGCCCCGGGCCCCCAGGACAGCGGGTACCTGTTCGACCGGTTCATTCAGATGATGGAGGAGGGGAAACGCCATGCCTAAGAGAACGGATTTAAAGAAGATTCTGGTCATCGGCTCCGGCCCCATCGTCATCGGCCAGGCCGCCGAGTTCGACTACGCCGGCACCCAGGCCTGCCTGGCCCTCCGGGAGGAGGGATACCAGGTGATCCTGGCAAACTCCAACCCCGCCACTATCATGACCGACACCACCATTGCCGACAAGGTCTACATGGAGCCCCTGACGGTGGAGTATCTGGCGAAGATCCTCCGCTTCGAGCGGCCCGACGCCATCGTCCCCGGCATCGGGGGCCAGACGGGGCTGAACCTGGCTATGGAGCTCCAGAAGCAGGGCATCCTGGCCGAATGCGGCGTGGAGCTGCTGGGCACCAGCTATGAGAGCATCCAGAAGGCCGAGGACCGGGAACTCTTCAAGGAGCTGTGCCTGGAGCTGGGGGAGCCGGTGGTTCCCTCGGAGATCGCCAACAACCTGGACGAGGCTGTCCGGGCGGCGGAGGACATCGGCTACCCGGTGATCCTGCGTCCCGCCTTCACTCTGGGCGGTACCGGCGGCGGCTTCGCAGGAGACGCGGACGAGCTGCAGGAAATGATGAAGCACGCCCTGGAGCTCTCCCCCGTCCACCAGGTGCTCATTGAAAAGAGCATCAAGGGCTACAAGGAAATCGAGTACGAGGTGATGCGGGACGCCAACGACACCGCCATCACCGTCTGCAATATGGAGAACATCGACCCCGTGGGCATCCACACCGGCGACTCCATCGTGGTGGCCCCCAGCCAGACCCTCACCAACAAGGAGTACCACCTCCTCCGGGACAGCGCCCTGCGCCTCATCCGGGCCCTGAAGATCGAGGGCGGGTGCAACGTCCAGTTCGCCCTGGACCCCCAGTCCTTCCAGTACTACGTCATCGAGGTCAACCCCCGGGTGTCCCGGTCCTCGGCCCTGGCCAGCAAGGCCAGCGGCTACCCCATCGCCCGGGTGTCCGCGAAAATCTCCGTGGGGATGCACCTGGACGAGATCCAGCTGGCCAACACCCCCGCCTGCTTCGAGCCCGCCCTGGACTACGTGGTCACCAAGATGCCCCGGTTCCCCTTCGACAAGTTCGGCTCCGCCAGCAACCGCCTCAGCACCCAGATGAAGGCCACCGGCGAGGTCATGGCCGTAGGCCGCACCCTGCAGGAGAGCATCCTCAAGGCCGTCCGCTCCCTGGAGGGCGGCGTGGGCCACATCTATATGGAGAAGTTCAACGACTATACCGAGAAGGCGCTGCTGGACTATATCAAGCTGGGCACCGACGACCGGATCTTCGCCATCGCCGAGCTCATGAGCCGGGGCACCGACCTGGGCCAGATCTGCACCGCCACCCAGATCGACATGCTGTTTTTGGACAAGATCTGCAATATCGTCCACTACGAGAGTGAGATCAAGGCCCGTCCCTGGGACGAGGACATGCTCCGCCGGGCCAAGCGCCGGGGCTTCTCCGACAAGGCGGTGGCCTGGCTGTGGAAATGCACCGAGCGGGAGATCTACGAGAAGCGGAAGGAAATGGGCCTCTTCCCCGTCTACAAGATGATCGACACCTGCGCCGGGGAGTTCGACAGCTACGTGCCCTACTTCTACTCCACCTATGAGAGCGAAAACGAGTCTATCGTCTCCCCCCACAAGAAGATCATCGTCCTGGGCTCCGGCCCCATCCGCATCGGCCAGGGGGTGGAGTTCGACTACTCCACCGTCCACGCCGTCCAGACC
>VSNB01000333.1 GCA_009774055.1 Clostridiales bacterium | reverse complement strand
TATCCACCTTCCTTACTCTCATTATTTTACTCCTTTTCCGTGAGTTGGAGGTGTCTACTTTTTTTGTACCACATCAGGCGATATGCTTACAAATACGTTGATACCTTTGGAAAACCGCAATTCGTCTACGCATGGAAGTTAGTGCCTACGGACAAGACCCCTGCCGGAAAACGGGAGGATATATCCCTGCGGGAAAAGGAAAAGGAAATCCAGAAAGACCTTGACGACGGGATAGACCCTATCGGCAAAAAAATGACGGTCTGCCAGCTCTACGCGAAGCAGAACCGCCACCGGGGAAATATACGGCACAACACCGTAAAGAGCCGGGAACGGCTGATGAAGCTATTGGAGAGCGACCCGCTGGGCGCGTGTCCGATTGAGAGCGTGAAAATGTCCGACGCGAAAGAATGGGCTTTACGCATGAGAGATCAGGGCATAGCCTACCACACCATCAGCAACGACAAGCGTTCTCTGAAAGATACGGCAATACAGGACGATTGCATACGCAAGAATCCGTTTGACTTCCAGTTAAATACCGTTCTGAAAGATACGACGGAGCCAAAGGTACCTCTCACGCCAGCACAGGAAGAAAGCCTACTGGCCTTTGTGGAAAGCGATAGCGTCTATGAGAAATACTATGACGAGATCGTGATACTGCTGGGGACAGGGTTGCGGATTTCCAAGCTTTGCGGGCTGACCGACGCCGACCTTGACTTTGAGGGCAGGACAATCACAGTAGACCACCAGCTTCTAAGGAGCAAGGAAACGGGCTACTACATTGAGAAGCCCAAAACGGAAAGCGGTGTCCGGCAAATCCCCATGAGCGAGAAAGTCTGTGAAGCATTGAAGCGTGTGATTGCCAACCGCAAGGGCGCAAAGGACATTATCGTGGACGGTTACAGCGGTTTCCTGTTCCTCAACAGGGACGGCAACCCGAAAGTGGCATGGAACTATGACCGTATGTTTCAGCAGCTTGTGAAGAAGTACAATAAGTGCCACGAAGAAGCCTTGCCAAAGGTAATGACGCCGCACACGCTCCGGCACACGTTCTGCACCAACTTAGCCAATGCGGGCATGAACCCGAAAGCGTTGCAGTACATCATGGGACACTCCAATATCACCATGACGCTGAACTACTACGCACACGCAACCTACACTTCCGCAAGGGCTGAAATGGAACGGCTGGCAGCATAGGCAGGACGAGGTTTTACTACTTTCGTACTACCTTTGAGAGCAAAACCTAAAAACTTTCGAGAGTATATGTGAGCTTCCCCCGACAGCAAAAATGCCGCAAACCCTTGAAAAATCAAGACTTAGCGGCATTTAAGAACTTATAAGGAGATAGTCAAAAATCCTGTTGGATGTTAAAAGAAAAACTGAATCTGATGCTCCAGCGGTCCTTGACCGGCTTTGCTGCCGGGGTCATGGTGGCGGCGTCTGTCTGGAGCCTGCTTGTCCCCGCTATGGAACAGGCGGAGGGGATGGGCCGGTGGGCGTTTCTCCCTGCGGTGATCGGCTTTTGGCTGGGCGTCCTGTTCCTGCTGGTTCTGGACAGGACGATTCCCCATCTGCACCAGAACAGCACACAGCCGGAAGGTCCTCATACCCGGCTGAAACGGACCACCATGCTGGTACTGGCCGTCACCCTCCACAACATCCCGGAGGGAATGGCGGTGGGTGTGGTGCTGGCGGGCTGGATGGCCGGAAACGGCGGTATCACCGCCGCCGGTACGCTGGCCCTGTCCATCGGCATCGCCCTTCAGAATTTCCCGGAGGGGGCGATCATCTCCATGCCGTTACGGGCGGAGGGAATGGGAAAAGGCCGGGCATTTCTGTATGGCGTTCTCTCCGGCATCGTGGAGCCTTTGGCGGCGGGGCTGGCACTGGCTTTTCCTGGGATCATCTTCTACGCGGTCGTGCTGTTTGCTATGGCGGCTCTCCTCTCTGATGAAAGGGACAGAAAGAGGTATCAGGTGCTCACCGCATTCAGCTTGACCCCTTGGCTGTGTCTGCATTTGTTTTACATCATGATTTTGTATGGCTTTGCGTGGATGTCCGGGAACGGCTATTCGTCTGCGGCCCTGCCGGTTTCCGAGGCGATCCATTCCCACTTCGCATGGATTGTCCCGGTGAGCGAGGTACTGATGATTCCGCCCTATCTTTACTGGTGCTGGCTACTGTTGAAGAAACGGACCGGACTGCCGCGCCGGATGGTGCTGTCCAGCCCGCTGATATTCTATGCGGTGCTGAAACTGCTTACCTTGCTCATGCCGGAGGGCGCTTTTCGTCTGGCCTTTACCAATGGTTTGATGAGCGAGAGCATGATGTTGTGGTTTGGAACGATACTGATATGGAATGGCTTCCACAAAGAAGGAGGCACTCCCCATGGCTGAACTGAAAGAAAACACCGTCCAGCACACTCTCTGTATGCCTCTGTGCGGGCGGATGATTGCGGCGCGGAAGTGCCCTGACCTGTTCCCTGACCGGGATGCGGAGCGCATTGTCCGGGAGTTGGGCGAGGACATATCCGGCAGGGCCATGTATCGGCTCCAATATATGTGGATGAACTGCCTCATCCGGCAATATAACTTGGCCTGGGAGATCACCGAGTACCTGAAGCAGTACCCCAAAGCCACAGTGGTGGAGCTGGGCGCAGGGCTATCCTGCCTGCGGAGGCAGATGGGTAACGAGACGAATCCCTGGTACTGTCTGGATATGGAGAATGTGATCACCTTGCGGAAGAAGCATATTCATTTGCTTAGGCCTTGTTTGAAAAATACGGTAAGCTGGTCAAAGTAACCAAATCATGATAGCGGCCATATAAACAAAAGCAAG
>VSNB01000332.1 GCA_009774055.1 Clostridiales bacterium | reverse complement strand
CAACCGCCTTGGGCAGGGCCGGCTCGGGGGGCTTGGGCTGCGAAGTCTGCCGCTGAGCCGCCAGCGCGGTGCTGACGCGCTTTGCCTCCGGATGGCTGTCCCGGCGGCTCTCCGTCCGCCGGGGCTCCCGCTGCTTTTTAGGCGTCAGCTCGAAGATTTCCATGGGCCAGGGGTGACTCTCCACCTCCGGGACCTTCTTTTTAATCAGATTCTCAATGTCTTTCAAATAGGCCAGCTCGTCCACATTGCAGAAGCTGACGGCTACGCCGCCCCGGCCCGCCCGGCCTGTGCGGCCGATGCGGTGGACGTACGTCTCCGGCACGTTGGGCAGCTCATAGTTCACCACCGCCGCCAACTCGTTGACGTCGATGCCCCGGGCGGCAATGTCGGTAGCCACCAGCACCCGGATGGCCCCGCTCTTAAAGCTATCCAGGGCGCGGATGCGGGCGGTCTGCCCTTTGTTCCCATGGATCGCCATGGCGGCGATGCCCGCCCGGCCCAGCTCCTTCACCACACGGTCCGCGCCGTGCTTGGTATTGGTGAACACCAGCACGCTGTCCAGGCTCTCGTCCTGGAGGATGTGCTGAAGGAGGAATTTCTTGTTGCCCTTGTCCACCTTGTAGAGCCGCTGCTCGATGGCGTCCACCGTGGAGGACTGGGGCGTCACCTCCACCCGGACGGGATTCTGGAGAATCTTCTGGGACAGCTCGGCGATCTCCTGGGGCATGGTGGCGGAAAACAGCAGGGTTTGCCGCTGCTCCGGCAGGCGGGCGATCACCCTGCGCACATCGTGAATGAAGCCCATGTCCAGCATCCGGTCCGCCTCGTCCAGGACGAAAGTCTGGATGCCGGAGAGGTCGATATGCCCCTGATTGCACAGATCGTTGAGCCGCCCGGGGGTGGCCACCAGGATGTCCACGCCCTTTTGCAGGGCCTCCACCTGGGGGCCCTGGCCCACGCCGCCGAAAATGACGGTGTGGCGCAGCTCCAGGTACTTGCCGTACTGGTCAAAGCTCTCCTTGATCTGGAGGGCCAGCTCCCGGGTGGGTGTCAGCACCAGGGCGCGGATGGGCGTGTGCCGCTTGTTGACGTGGCCGTGGAGCCGCTGGAGGATGGGGATGGCGAAGGCGGCGGTTTTGCCGGTGCCGGTCTGGGCGCAGCCGATGAGGTCCCGGCCCTTGAGCGCCGGGGGCATGGCCTGGGCCTGGATGGGCGAAGGCTGGACGTAGCCCAGCTCATCTACCGCGCGGAGCAGCTGGGGCAGCAGTTTCAGTTCTTGAAATGTCATGATAGTCCTTTGCAATTTGGATTTGGGCGGTTTGCCCGTGTTTGTTTATTATATACGGTTTTCACAGGAAATGCAATCCCCACCTTCCGCCAAGCGGCCCATTCCGGCGCAAATATCGCGCCCCGCCCGTCAACCGTGTTGACACCCCGCCCCGAACATGCTAGGATAGGGAAAAGCCCCGGCAGGGGAACAAGGAGGAAACCGCAATGGAACTGCTGACCAAGGCGAGCCGCTCCGGCGAAATGACCCGGCGGGAGCAGGAAAACCTGCAGGTCGCCTATCAGGCTGCCTGTGAGAGCATGGTGCTGCTGCGAAATGACGGCGCGCTGCCCTTCCCCACCAAGAAAATTGCCCTCTACGGCCCTGGCGCGTCCAGGACCGTCAAGGGCGGCACCGGGTCCGGCGAGGTCAACGAGCGCCGGTCCGTCACCATTCTGGAGGGCCTGGAGGACCGAGGCTTCGAGATCACCACCCGGCGATGGCTGGAGGAGTACGAGCCCGTATTCCTCCAGGCCCAGGAGGAGTACCGGGAGGAAAAGCGCCGGCAGGTGAACCTGCTCCGCCCCAGCTCGGTGATGGACATGTTCAGCGACGATTTCCGCTTCCCTGCCGGGCGGCCCCTTACGGAGGAGGACGTATCGGACAGCGGGACGGACTGCTGCGTCTACGTGGTCAGCCGCCAGTCCGGCGAGGGAGGCGACCGGCGGGCGGAGCGTGGGGACTGGTTCCTCACCGGCGGAGAGGCGTCCGCCATCCGCTTCTGCGCCGCTCATTATGAAAAATTCCTGCTGGTCATCAACAGCGGCTCCGCCCTGGACCTGGGCTTCCTCCAGGACATTCCCGGCATCAACGCCATTTTGTACCTCTCCCAGCCGGGATGCGAGGGTGGGCACGCCTTTGCCGACGTGATCTCCGGCCTGGTATCCCCCTCCGGCAAGCTGGCCGATACCTGGGTCCGGCGGTATGCCGACATTCCCTTCGGCCAGGAGTACAGCTACCTCAACGGGGACCTGAAGCGGGAGTACTACAAGGAAGGCATCTATGTGGGCTACCGGTTTTTCGACAGCTTCGGCGTGGAGCCGGCCTTCCCCTTCGGCTTCGGCCTGAGTTATACGGACTTCTCCATCCGCTGTGCCGGAGTATCCGCTCCCGACGGGCGGCGCGTGGCGGTGCGGGCGGCTGTAACCAATACCGGCGAAGCCTATATCGGCAGAGAGGTCGTCCAGCTGTACGTCTCTGCCCCCAATGGGGCGCTGGACAAGGAGTACCAGTCCCTGGCCGCCTTCGCCAAGACGGAGCCCCTCTCCCCCGGCGCGTCGGAGGAGCTGGCGCTCGCCTTCGACCTGGCGCGGCTGGCCAGCTACCGGGAGGCGGACGCGTCCTATGTCCTGGAGCCCGGGACCTACATTCTGCGGCTGGGGAACTCCTCCCGGAACACCGTCCCCGCGGGGACCCTGGTCCTGGACCAGGAGATCGTCGTCTCCCGCCACACCCATATCTGCCCCCTGCAGGAGCCGCTGGAGGAGCTGCACGACCCCGCCCACGAATTCGGCCCCCTGCCCGAGGG
>VSNB01000331.1 GCA_009774055.1 Clostridiales bacterium | reverse complement strand
CCGCCAGCACAGCCCGGTTTCCTGGAACCGGAAGGACCGCCGGGCCTCACCCCGCAGGAGCTTTCCCAGGGGGGCGACGTCCCGGTGATACAGCCTCCGGCGCACGGTCAGCCGTCCCTCCTCCGGGGCCAGCACCCCCAGAGCCAGCTCTCCGCCCTCCCCGGTGAGAAAGGCCCGGTACAGCCCGTCGCCGGGGTCGTCCATAGACGCGGCGATCTCCGTCCGCGTCCCGTTGGGGCCCCAGAGGGCCAGGGTGACCTCCCCCTGGCGCTCCCCCTGACAGTATAGCGGCAGCCGTTCCATGCGCGCACCCCCTCTCTGGGAAGCCTATGCGCGGCAAGGGGACGGTATGCCGCTTTTTATGCAATTTTTTGGAAAATCCGGGGCCGGGGCACTTGTAAAGGTTGGGAATTTGTGGTACATTGGGCATACTACGAAAAAAGGGGGCGATGCAATGGGAACAGCAGACAGACGGTACTCTGTCACGTTCCTGCTGATGGTCCTCCGGAGCCGTCCGGTTGGACCGGGCGGACGAATGTAACGCAATCCTAAAATAGAAATTCGGAGGATTCCATCCCATGGACAACAAACGCTATTATATTACCACCCCTATCTACTACCCCTCCAGCCGCTTCCATATCGGCCAGGCATACTGCACCGTGGCCACCGACGCCATGGCCCGCTACAAGCGCCTGACCGGCTGCGAGGTCATGTTCCTCACCGGCACCGACGAGCACGGCCAGAAGATCGAGGACAAGGCCCGGGAGGCCGGGGTCACGCCCCAGCAGTTCGTGGACAACATTGTCACCGCCCCCGGCGGGGTGCTGGACCTATGGAAGCTGATGAACATCTCCTATGACCGCTTCATCCGCACCACCGACGACTACCATGTGGCCGCCATCCAGAAGATCTTCAAGAAGATATACGACAACGGCGACATCTACAAGGGCTCCTACAAGGGCAAGTATTGCAAGCCCTGCGAGTCCTTCTGGACCGAGAGCCAGCTGGTAGACGGCAAGTGCCCCGACTGCGGCCGGGAGGTGGTGGACGCGGAGGAAGAGGCATACTTCTTCCGCGCCTCCAAGTATGCGGACCGGGTGAGGGACCTGCTCCTGAACACGGATTTCCTGGAGCCCAAGAGCCGGGTCCACGAGATGGTAAACAACTTCATCGACTGCGAGGGCGGCTTGCAGGACCTGTGCGTCTCCCGTACCAGCTTTACTTGGGGCGTGCCCGTGGACTTCGACCCGGGCCATGTGGTCTACGTCTGGCTGGACGCGCTGTTCAACTACATGACCGCACTGGGTTATCAAAACGACAAATATAACGATCTGGACAAGTTCTGGCCCGCTGACGTACACTTCCTGGGCAAGGAGATCGTCCGGTTCCACGCTATCTACTGGCCTGCCTTCCTCATGAGCCTGGATCTGCCCCTGCCCAAGAAGGTCTACGGCCACGGCTGGCTCAACTTCAACGGCGACAAAATGAGCAAGTCCAAGGGCAACGTGGTGGACCCCTACCTGCTCTCGGAGCGGTACGGCGTGGACGCCCTGCGCTTCTTCCTGCTGCGGACCTTCCCCTTCGGGTCCGACGGCAACTTCACCAACGAGCTGCTCATCCAGACCATTAATGTCGATCTCGCCAACGACCTGGGCAACCTGGTCAGCCGCACCACCGCTATGGCGGAGAAGTACTTCGGCGGCAAGCTGCCCGAGGTCCGGCAGGCAGACCCTGCGCTGGACGACAGTCTGATCTCCCTGGTCACCGGCCTCCGCGCCCGGTATGAGGAGCAGATGGAGAAGTTTCAGTTCCAGAACGCCCTGGAGGAGATTTTCAAGGTCATCCAGCGGGCCAACAAGTATATCGACGAGAACGCCCCCTGGGCCCTGGCCAAGGATATGGACGCCAACGGCGCCCGGCTGGCTATGGTGCTGTACAACCTGCTGGAGACGGTCCGGGTATGCACCGTGCTGCTGACGCCCTTCATGCCGGAGAGCTGCGGGAAGATCTTCGGCCAGACCGGCGCGGACGAGTCCGCCCGGACCTGGGACAGCGCAGCGCAGTGGGGCGTCCTGCCCGCCGGCGTGGAGGTCCACAAGGGCGAGAACCTGTTCCCCCGCATCGACATGGCGAAAGAGCTGGAGGAGCTGGACCGCATCCAGGAGGAGGCCAAGCGCGCCGCCCTGCCCGCCATCGAGATCGAGCCCCAGAGCGAGGAGAAGGTGGACTTCGACACCTTCTGCAAATCAGACTTCCGGGCTGTAAAGGTGAAGGACTGCCAGCGGGTGAAGAAGTCCGACAAGCTCCTCAAGTTCACTCTGGACGACGGCACTGGCACGGACCGGCAGATTCTGTCCGGCATCGCCAAGTGGTACGCTCCGGAGGACCTGATCGGCAAGACCCTGGTGGCTATCGTGAACCTGCCTCCCCGGAAGATGATGGGCCAGGAGAGCCAGGGGATGCTGATCTCCGCCGTCCATACGGAAAAAGGCGAGGAGTGCCTGAACCTGCTGATGGTAGACGATAAGATTCCAGCAGGCGCGAAGCTCTGCTGAGACGTCGGACCATGTACGAGTATCAGTATATCGAGCTCCACACCGGCGGCGGATTCTGGATTGACAACGGCTCCGGCGGGCACCGGGAGGTCATTGACCGGGAGGCCCGGGACGGCTGGCGTTACGTGGGCTGTGTGCCCCTGACCTTCTCCAGCCGCGGAGGGATCAAGTCCATGGATTTGGTCTTCGAACGAGAGATCAAGGAATGACACAGACAGGCCCCCCCCATCCCCCCGGGGCCCGCGTGGTTAAAGGAGGGGGAATCCCTCCCCCATGAAGTATAAACAAAAGACACAGGCCCCAA
>VSNB01000330.1 GCA_009774055.1 Clostridiales bacterium | reverse complement strand
GGAATAGTGGGGCTCCTTTCCGGCAGGGTGGGGCTAATACTCCGTGCAGACGGGGCTCTCGGTCCGGTATATGCAGACATCTGGCTGAACGAGCGGTGGGTCCCCACCCGCATTGAGATGGATAGCCGCGGCTGGTTCCTGGTTGGAGTCCAGGTTGAGACGCTGTAGGGGCAAAGAATACGCATCCCATGGTAATCAGACCGCCATGCGCTCCAAAGCAGGCTGCAAAGCGGTCAGCTTCGCAGACGCCATTCCGGTATCACGGAGCCATGGTATTACCTCATCATCGATCAGCAGCACCGGCATCCGGTCATGGACGTTGATGATGGCCAGCATAGCCCCCTGCTGCTTCATGCAGTTGCGGAACCCCGGCTGGAGGGCGGGGTTCACGATCACAAGGGCCTCGCCGAACAACAGGCCGTTCTTCGTGCCCCCGATGGTAAACGCGTCGCACGCGGCACAGTACATCCCTCCTGCTCAAGATGCCAATATCCTACTACAACCGCCCCCGGACCGCAAGAACTTCCTGCGGCACGGGGGCGGGGAGGTCACTTCTGTTCGTTGATGTACAGCGTCACACGGTCTTGAAGCAGGGCGATTGTCTCGTCCATGGTCTTATCCCCGGCCAGATAGGGACCGATGGAGTCCCAGACGATATCGGACAGCTTATCGTCCGGCCAGTAGAGCTGGGTAATGTTGTAAATGAGGGCTTCGTACCGCTGAATATCCTCCTCAGATATGGGGGCCCTGGGATAGATCTTAGGGTTTGTGGAGGCGGAAAAGTGATCCCAGCATATCAATTGAAAATAACGAAATTCGTCTGGATCGTTGCGCGCTTTATCTGCACGCAAGAGCTCAGCCCGGATCAGCTTTTCATAATCCGCCAGGTTCACAGGGATGCTGACGCCCGGCTGTAGTATGGTAGATACATTGTAATGCGGCCTGATCAGCTGGCGCATAAAATCCCAGGCTGCTTCCTTGTCCCGGCAGGTGGAGGACATGGCCAACACACTTTCGCGCGGGACAAAAAAGCTACCTGAGCAGCCGTCCGCCGTTGGATAACCGACAAAGGAGGCCGGTTCTCTCCACAGGGAGTCACAAAACATTAGATCGCTGGGCCAGGCGAACTGGATGCCTTCCAGCATCTGCCGCCCGGTCAGGATATACCGGAGCGCCGTCTCCTCCGCATCCTCCGGCGAGTTGAATTCAGCCGGAAAGCGCTGCAAAAAGGCCAGCATGCTGCGGAATCCTTCCTCATCGAAAAAGCACTCCCCCGTCTCCCAGTCCACGTACCGGTCCAGGGAGAAGCAGAGGAGTTTGGAAAACACATCCCATGCCGTCGCGTCATACCGCAGAATGGTGGAGTCCGTCGGCATGGCGGAGAACGCCTCCATGAGTTCTTCAAACGTCCACCCATACCGCGCCCCCACCACAGACTCCGCTCCCATCAGTGTGTTGATGAGTACTTTTTCAAAAAGCATATAAAGGCCGCCGTTCACCTCGGCGGCCTGCAGCAGCGGCAGCAATACTGCGTCCCGCCCTAACTCCGGATCGTTTTCAATATAGGGCCACAGGTTCTCCAGATAGCCTTTCTGAACCAGCTGCCGGTAGGGCATCCAGTACTCGCCCTCCGGCGCGTCTGAAACCGTTGGAATAGCATAATCCCAATAATAGCCAACGATGTCCCCGAAATAATACAGGTCCATGATGTCGGGGACCCGCTCGGCGGCCAGTTCGACACGAAGCCGCTGCACCCCCTCCTCGCCGGAGTAATCCCGCAGCTCGATCTGCACGTCCTCGTGGGTATTGTTAAACAATTTCACATAGGACTGTATTCTCCTGTTCTGCGGATTCATGCATGCGTAGACCAGCACTTCGTCTTCCGGCTCCGGGGGACGCTGGCGTTCCCCGCAAGCGGAGAGTACCAGCGCACATGCCAGAAGCGACAACCAGAAAATCCGCTGTCTCCCCGTCATGGTTTCCAGCTAATCGGACCACGGGTGGTACCACACCCGCTGCACTTGAAATATAAGTGATATGTGCCATTACCTACAGACACCATCTTATCAAGTCCCATCTCTTGTGAGCAGCTATAACACCACATCGCCGGTATTCTAGGCTGGATCCCCTCCTCGCTGCACACTGCGCAGTCGTGCTCATGACCCGCGTCATAGGCGGCGGCGGTTACGGCCATGAGGGAGAATGCCATTACCATTGCCAGCACCACCGCCAGCAGCTTCTTGGAACGCGTCATGTTTGTCTCCTCTTATAGATATAAATATTTATCCAACGGCCAGAGGCCGGTGAATACGTTTTGCGGATCTTTCGCCCCGCCTTTTGACGCTCCCAGTATACCACACTTTCCCAGTTTTGTCTGTAGCATATCGCGCACACTTTTTGTGTGCGCGATATGCTACATTTCCCTTGTCCCCGCCAGTAATGTCATTAAGTTAGAGCTCCAGCAAAAATAAATGTGGGAAAAAGATAAAAAAGGGTTGACAAACGGGAAAAAATGTGAGGCGAAGCCCTGAAAAGAGGAATTTCTTTTCAGGAGGGGTCACACATGAGATACACGCCAAAGTTGTTGCGTGGGATGCTGCATTCGTTGATCCGGAAAATGGGGGAACACCCCGAAAACTATGTCAGACGCCCAGGCCGGGACTTCACCCGGCCCCGGACGCTGACCTTTGAAACGGTCATACCGATATATCGAACATTGTCACCATCTGATAAAAGGTGTTGAGGCTGGGGTACTGGCCGTCATTCTCGTTATACATGATGGTGCGCGGAGCCCGGTCAACAATATAGGCCAGTTGCTCCTGCGTCATTCCGCTGGCCTCCCTTGCCCGCTTGATGGCGAGCCCTATATCGTGAAAAT